>JASJCP010000090.1 GCA_030065935.1 Xenococcaceae cyanobacterium MO_167.B27 | reverse complement strand
AGCCACTAACTGCATCCAGCTTGTGTCTTGGGCTGTTTCTAAAACACATACCGCAGCAGGATTACCTTGAAACGGAGTAGAAGTAAAAGCGTCAACTTGAATAATATTTTGTTTCATATTACTTTTTAAGAAATGTTACAAAAAATCAAGTACAAATCCCATGACATCATCTGTTTCTACAATAGCTTTTTCTCACTCTCCCAAAACATGGAATTGGCGCGGATTTCCTATCACCTATCAAAATTGTGGAGAAAGTGGTGCTGCGGTGGTTTTGGTGCATGGTTTTGGTGCATCTTGGGGTCACTGGCGCAAAAATTTACCTATTTTAGGTCAAGAATGTCGCTGTTATGCTATTGACTTAATTGGGTTTGGGGCTTCTGCGAAACCCACCCCAGGACAAGGAATATATTATACCTTTGAAACTTGGGGACAATTAGTAGCAGACTTTTGTCGAGAAGTTATAGGAAGTCCTGCTTTTCTTGTGGGAAATTCTATTGGTTGTGTTGTAATAATGCAAGCTGCGGTGGATAATCCTGAAATGGTCAGAGGAATAGCAGCTATTAATTGCTCTCTAAGATTATTACATGATCGCAAACGTCAAGCATTACCCTGGTATCGTAGTGTTGGTGCAGCTTTTTTACAAAAACTCTTAGCCAATAGAATTATTGGTAATCTTTTCTTTAAGCAACTTGCTAAACCAGATGTAGTCAAAAAGATTTTACTTCAAGCTTATAAACGTCCTGAAGCTGTTAACGATGAATTAATTGATATCTTAATGACTCCTGCAAAAGATCTTGGCGCAGCAGATGTTTTTTGTGCTTTTACTCGCTATTCTCAGGGTGCATTACCAGAAGATTTGTTACCCCGCCTCACTTGTCCTACTATATTACTCTGGGGAACAGAAGACCCTTGGGAGCCTATCGCACTGGGAAGAGAATTAGCCAAAATCCCCACAGTAGATCAGTTTATTCCCTTAGAAGGCTTGGGTCACTGTCCTCAAGATGAAGCACCAGAAATAGTAAATCCTATATTACAACAGTGGATCAATTCCCTATCCCATCATTGACTACTCCCCCTGGCTTTTGCACCGCTTCGCTGGGGGATTCTAAGCGGATGTTTCGAGACGGGATGAATGACCAACCGTCTCTCCACTTTTCCATTAGCTGACCAAAGGCTAATCCTTTGGGGACGACTAAGCGATAGCAGATTCTATAATAATTTTGTAATCTTACTTATCATTCTTCCGTGAGAAGACCCCCATGTCCCATGGTGGGACTCCCGCGTATAAACACTTGGGGAAACCCCAAGTGAGCTGCCCCTCATTAATCGCGGGTATAGTTTAATTTTTTCAACCATTAGCGTTAGATACTTCTAATTTAACCAGGGAAATTAGAAAAATTTGACTTTTCTTTAATTAACTTTTAAAGTATTTTTGTAGGTCGATTGGTAACAGTAGTCTAGTTAAAAGCCGTAGAAGCAGAAAACTATCGTCGTGAGACTGGGAATCCACCGACTCCGTCGGTGGGAGGATGTCAATATCCTTAGGCTAGTTTACTGTGAGATACATACTGATTTAATAAGGTAAACAATTTCTGTTCATCGATGGGCTTATGCAAAACCGCTTCACAATCTAAATAAGCACTCGTTTCTTTTGTAATTGAGCTAGCAGTTACTACAATAATAGGAATATTTTTTAATTGTGGATCTTGTCGGATTTCTTTGATAGATGTAAATCCAGTTTTAACAGGCATAAATAAATCAAGCAAAATTAGATCTGGTAGCACCGAACCCGCTATTTGTAGCATCTGTTCCCCATTATTAGCCGTAAATACCTCTAAACCTTTTGGTTGTAGTATTTCCACCAAAAGATTTCGATTCACTTCTTTATCATCTACTACTAAAATCTTGGGTTTAGTTCCTTTATTAGTTCTTATTTGAGTTGTGAGAATCTCTGGTTTAATTTGCTTGAGTTTTACTAATACTGGAACAACAAGATCGAACCAAAAGGTTGAACCTACTCCCAATTGACTTTTAACTTGTAATTTTCCTCCCATTAAGTTTACTAATTCAGAGGAGATCGCTAACCCCAAACCCGCACCCCCAGACCGAGATTGAAGATCTCCTACTTGCTCGAAAGGTTGAAAAATTTTCTTAATATCTTTTTCGGTCATCCCAACACCAGTATCTATTACTTCAAAGCATAGTTTTTGTTGAGAGAGGTAATTATTATTAGTATTAATAGCTTTGTCCAGATTCCCAGGACTAGTAGCACTCACTTTTAAAGTTACTTCTCCACCATTAGTAAATTTAATCGAGTTACTTAAGAGATTGAGCAATATTTGTCGCAGTCTTTTTTCATCGATTTGAATCCCTAGTGGTAGATTATTGTATTCTTTTTTTAGAGCAATATTTTTGGTTTTTGCCGACATACTTACCAAATCTATTACTTCATCTAAGAAACTTGCTAATTCTAAATCACTAGGATAAAGTGTAATTTGCTTGAGTTGTACTTGAGAAGTATCTAAAAGATCGTTAATTAAGCTTAATAAATGAACGCTGCTTTTTTCAACTATTTTTAAATTTTCTGAATGATTAGAGTTTAATGTTTTATCTTTTTGAACTAATCGATTGTAGCCAATAATACTATGAAGAGGAGTGCGAAGTTCATGACTAATATTGGCAATAAATCGATCTTTAGAGTGGTTGGCTGCTAAAGCAATAGCGGATGATTTTTCTGCTGCTTCTTTAGCCTTTTTCAATTCATATGTTCTTTCTTCGATGCGTTGTTCTAAATTGTTAACTAAACTTTTGATCTCCCCTTTCATCTGATTGAAAGAATAGGCTAAAATACCTAATTCATCTTGACTCTTAATGTTTATTTTTCCGTCGAATTCACCATTAGCAATAGCACTAGCTGCATTAGTGAGGCTACTTATCGGTGCAATTAAGCGATTGGCTAAAATCCAAGTTACAAGACTTACACTAATTACAGCAACTCCCGCTATAAAAAATGCCAGGTTTTCAAATTCTCGTTCGCTACTGAAAAACTCTGCTTGTTCTTGAACTGCAATAACACCCCAACCATTACTAAGACGAACATGGTAGGATATCCAATCTACCGTTGCATCATCTTTAAAAGAGAAAATATCTCCATCGTCATTATTTGATAAGAAATGTTTTACAGGAGGATAATTGCTTAAATCTTTGAGTTCTTGACCCGAGAGGTATTCCTTATTAGGATGAGCTAAAACTGTACCAGATTCATCCACTATGAAAGTATAACCTGTTTGACCCAATTTAAGTTGACCTACCTGTTGAGTTAAAGCTTCTAAATCCGAACATATTGCTAGGACTCCTGATATTGTTAATGTATTTTGCCTAATCGCAGTAGAAAAACATAAAGCAGGTTGTTTTATGGTGCGACTAATTAGAACTTGACGAGTTATCTCTTCCCCTTCCATCGGTTTTTGAAACCAATAGCGATCTCCACTATATCCTCCTGGCTCTTTATTATCGCTACGGGCTACAATCTTACCATTTTGATCAACAGTAATAGCCAAATAAATGTGTTGATAGTTACTAGCTACAGTAGCTAATACTGGTATTTGTTCTTCGGGATTCATCACCATAATATCTGGTTGTTCGCTTAAAGTAACTAAAGCCAATAGGTTAGATTCTTCCCATCTAGATACTGATTCTGCCAAGATTTGGGTGTTTCTGGTAATATTTTCTTTAGCTTCTTGATGAATAGTTTTGGCTGCACGATAGCTAGCAGCAAAAATAGCCCCTAAGATTACTGGTAAGACTCCAAGTAAAACAACCAAAGGCATACGAAACTTTAAACTGTTGAATAATGATACTTTCATACTCACAAAACTCATTAAGCTCAAGTAATTGGTACTCAAAAAAGCAGATGTTTATTATCTTTGAGATAAGTTTTTATATTTAATTGTTAATTTATTTTTGCTTTCTGCGTTCACATCTTGACTTATCTAAGGTATAGTACCATATTTGTAGATGCCTTAAATTAAAAGGATATAATGAGAGCTAAATGCCCAAAATTACACGGGCGATATTAAAGTAAATTAATACTCCTAAAACATCTACTACTGTAGTGATAAAAGGGGCAGACATCAAAGCAGGATCGAGTCCAAAAGAGCGAAACAGAAAAGGTAAAGCTGAACCTGCAACAGAAGCTAAAAATGCGATCGCAATTAAACTAATTCCTACTGATAGTGCAACCTTAATACTACCTTGTAACCAGAAAGACCAAACAGTAGCCAAAATTCCTAAAATACTACCCAGAAGAATTCCTGCTAAAGCCTCCCTAAATACTACTTTTCCAGGACCCATATCGCTAATTTCTTCTGTGTTCAAACCTCGAATTACTACAGTAGAAGATTGCGCCCCTACATTCCCTCCTGTACCTGTTAACAGAGGAATAAAAGCGGTAAGAATAACAACTTGTTGTAATAGATTTTCTTGAGAACTAATAATTGTTCCTGTAACAGTGTTAGTTAATAATAAAACTAAAAGCCAAACTACTCTTTTACGGGCTACTGTGATTAAACTAGTTTGAAAGTATTTGTCCCCATCAGATTGTAAACCACCCAAAGCATAAATATCTTCTGTAGCTTCTTGTTCGATAATATCAATTACATCATCAACCGTAACTACTCCTACTAAGCGGTCTTCTCGATCTACCACAGGGACAGCTAAAATATCGTAGCGTTGAATTGTTCTGGCTACTTCTTCTTGATCTGTATTGGTATGGACAAACACTACATCACGGGTCATAATATCTCCCAAAGTAGTTTGGGAAGGAGAGATAACCAAATCTCTTAAGGAGACAATCCCTGTTAGATGACGAAAAGCATCAGTAACATACAGGTAATAAATAATCTCCGAAGCATTAGCTAAACTACGAATTCTCTCTAACGCCTCATCCACTGTTAAACTTTCCTTGAGAGATATATACTCAGGGGTCATGATTCGCCCTGCGGTATCATCTTCATAGCCTAATAATTGGGCTGTAGCTTGACGCTCTTTAGGGCTAAGTTGGGACAGGAGACGACGAACTATTTTGGCTGGTAACTCATCAAACAGTTTAGCGCGGTCATCAGGAGACATCTTATCTACAATATCAATGACTTCCTGACGTTTAAACTCATCAATCAAAGCTTCTTGTACAGAATAATCTAAATACTCATAAACTTCGATCGCCTCAGCTTTAGATAGTAAGCGAAAAGCGATGACTTGCATAGATTCTGGGAGTCCTTCAATTGCTTCAGCAATATCAACTGGTTGCACTGGAACAAGAAGAGCTTTTGCACCTTCTAAGTTACCACTATCAAGTAACAACTCTAGTTGGGAACGAACTAATTGTCGCAGTTCGCTGTGTTTAGTACCATTTGCTGTCATAAACCTCCCCTTATTCAGTTATCAATTATCAATTATCGGTTATTAGTTATCAGTTATCTGGAGACTATCTATTACTGATCAACTTGGATGTCGATATTAAACTGTATTAGTATTCTTTAACATTTTCTTCTATCTTCCCATTGTTTGGTTAAATCAGGTTATGGGATTGCATTTTAAAGGGATGAGGGATGAGGAGAAGACAAGAGGAGCAGAGACACCGAAGGGGGAAAAATATATGCCAGCAAATAAACTGTGCAATTCGATATAAAACTTAAAATCCCCCCTTTCCCGCAGAGGAAGCACGGGGGCAAAGGAAGCGCGGAGACAGCAATACTTATTACTTATTACTTATTAGTTTCTTCATCCTCCTTCATCCTTATTCTTAGCTGTTACTAAAATAGATAAAGGAAAAATCTGAAGACAATAAAAAGGATTATGCAATATCGGCGATTTGGTCGCACAGAATTACAAATGCCTATTTTTTCCTGTGGAGGAATGAGATATCAGTATAAATGGCAAGATGTCCCTCCATCAGCAATACCAGAAGCTAATCAACGTAATCTGGAAGCGACAATTATGCGATCGCTGGAAGTGGGAATTAATCACATCGAAACCGCTAGGGGTTATGGTAGTTCGGAAATGCAGCTAGGAAAGATATTACCGAAGCTAGCGCGAGAAAAATTGATCTTTCAGACGAAAGTATCTCCTAAACCCGACCCTAGAGAGTTTAGCCGTCAATTTCATCAGTCTTTAAAGTTTGTCGGTTTAGAGTACATAGATTTATTGGGAATACACGGGATTAATAATGAAGAGACTTTTTATAACACTGTGCGCCCTGGGGGTTGTTTAGAAGAAGCTAGAAAACTACAACGAGAAGGAAAAGTTCGTTTTATTGGTTTTTCTACTCATGGCTCCACAGAAACCATTACTAAAGCTATTAATACAGGGGAATTTGACTATGTTAATCTCCATTGGTATTACATCAATCAGACTAACTGGTCAGCAATAGAAGCAGCCCGAAAACAGGATATGGGAGTGTTTATTATTAGCCCTTCTGATAAAGGAGGAAAACTCTACGACCCACCAGCTAAACTAGTAGAATTGTGTAAACCTCTCAGTCCGATGGTGTTTAATGACTTGTTTTGTTTATCCCATCCCCAAGTCCATACTCTCAGCTTAGGGGCTGCTAAACCGACAGATTTTGACGAACATCTCAAAGTTTTATCTATACTCGACCAAGCAGAAACTATTTTACCTCCTATTATTCAGCGACTAGAACAACAAGCGATGGTAGTTTTGGGAGAAGATTGGGCGCGAACTTGGGATCTAGGTTTACCCAGTCACGAAATCACTCCTGGTAACATTAACATCCAGGTAATTCTCTGGTTGCGGAATTTAGCTCTAGCTTATGACATGATGGAATACAGCAAAGCTAGATATAACTTACTGGAAAATGGTGGTCATTGGTTTCCTGGGGCGACAGCAAAGCAAGTATCTCAGTTTGACTTATCTGCTTGTTTAAAAGATAGCCCCCACAAAAATATTATTCCCAAGCTTTTAGCAGAAACTCACCAACTGTTAGGAGACACCGCAGTTAAGCGACTTTCCCAAAGTTAAATAAGAGATAAATGTTAAATGTTGAGATAGGAGAACAAAGAAACTAGTGGCAGGACATAGTAAGTGGGCGAATATTAAAAGACAAAAAGCTAGAGTAGATGCGAAAAAAGGCAAAACCTTTACTCAGTTGTCCCGTGCTATTATTGTTGCTGCACGGAATGGAATCAGTGATCCTGACGGGAATTTTCAACTCCGCACTGCGATAGATAAAGCGAAAGCAGCAGGAATTCCTAATGATAACATAGAAAGGGCGATCGCAAAAGGAGCGGGAACTTATCAAGAAGACGGCGCAATCTTAGAAGAAATCCGTTACGAGGGTTATGGTATAGCGGGAGTTGCTATCTTGATTGAAGCCTTAACAGATAATCGTAATCGTACTGCTGCGGATATTCGGTCAGCTTTTAGCAAAAATGGCGGAAACCTAGGGGAAACAGGTTGTGTAAGTTGGATGTTTGAGCAGAAAGGGGTAGTGTTACTAGAGGGGAAAATAGAAGAAGAAACCCTCCTCGAAGCATCTATGGAAGGGGGTGCAGATAACTATGAAATGCTCGAAGATAATCTTGGTGCAGAAGTTTATACAGAAGTCTCGAACTTAGAAAACTTAAATCAAACTCTCCAAACTCAAGATTTTTTAGTTAAAGAAGTAGAGTTACGCTGGATACCCAATAATACTATAGAGGTTAATGATTCAGAACAAGCGCGATCGCTCTTAAAACTTATAGATACTCTCGAATCTCTAGATGATGTGCAGAATGTCACAGCTAATTTTGAAATGGCTGATGAGTTAATGACTGCAAGTATGTCATAAGCAATTCCCCAAAATTAAGCTTAGATTAAATTTTTAAAACAGGTATATATATGATATATATGTAGATGTTAAGCGGTGAAAAGCAGTTTCTTGACAAGTTTAAATCGAACGTTAAAAACAATCTAAGCTAAAAAATTGTGATTGGGTTTGTGTTTAAGAAGATTAATTGAGGCGCGCGGAAGTAGATTTTCAAGATTTATCTTAGAGGAAGACTATCATGAAATTTTCCAATTCGACTTTCGATCCAACTAATCCTTTTGATCCTGGAGTACCTGGATTCGTAAATCCTGATGGAATAGGTAAAGTTACAGAAGATAACTTTATCAATCCAATTTTTGTGGGCTTTGCTACAGGGGTAGAGGATTATTCCCCTGCTCCTGGAGTAGTTGCCGATTTTTCAGACCCGAATAAAGCAACAGGTGCAGTCACTGCTGAATTTGATGACGTAGTTTCTTTAGGGGAACTCTCCCAAGAGCAAATTGATGCTGGAGTAGCACCAGGTCAGATAACATTAACCTTCGATCTAACAATTGCTAATGGTAAGGGGTCTGACTTTGCTGTATTTGAAAACGGCTTCGATTTTGGTGAAGGAACTTTTGCTGAATTGGCTTATGTTGAAGTTTCTACTGACGGAAGTAATTTTGCTCGCTTTCCTAGTATTTCCCTAACCCCCGAACCAGTAGATTCTTTTGGAGTCGTTGACTCAACGGAAATCTTTAACCTAGCAGGCAAACACCTTAATAATGCTTTTGTAGATGATACTACAGGGGAACTGACTGGTGATTCATTTGGCACTCCCTTTGATCTAGAAGATTTAAGTGGAGATCCATTAGTAACTAGTGGTTTGGTAGATCTTAACGATATTAACTTCGTCCGACTCATAGACATTCCAGGTAGTGGCGATTTTCTGGATGCAGAGGGTAATCCTATTTTTGACCCTTTTCCACAATCACCAGGAGGAGGAGGCTTTGATTTGGATGCCATTGGGGTTATTAATGAAGCTGATGAAGATGAAACCTTAATTGGGGGTAATGGTGGAGATAGTTTAATTGGTGGGACTGGAGACGACTTGCTCATAGGTGGTAATGGTCGAGACACTCTTGCTGCTTTTGGCGGAAATGACTTACTCATAGGTGGTAATGGTCGAGACGGTTTAATTGGTGGTACTGGAGACGACTTACTCATCGGTGGTAATGGTAGAGACAGTTTAATTGGTGATACTGGAGAGGACTTGCTCATAGGTGGTAAGGGTAGAGACAGTTTAGCGGGTGGTATTGGAGAGGACTTGCTCATAGGTGGTAAGGGTCAAGACAGTTTAATTGGTGGTGCGGGAAATGACATACTTAGAGGTGGTAAGGGTCGAGATACTTTTGTTATTGCAGCTGGAGAAGGCACAGATACTATCCTAGATTTTCGTGATGACGTGATTGAATTGTCTGGAGGTATCAATTTTAACGATCTAACTTTCTCAGGCAATGATATTTTCTTGGGTGATGAAGTGTTAGCAACCCTCAGAGGTATCGATACTAATACTTTGACTGAGTCAGATTTTACGATCACTGAGGATGTGACACTGCCTTCCTTTGCAGTTTTTGATTTTCTTCCTGACAATAGGCTAGTTACTTTTGCTGGTACTGAAGTACGAGTACAGAGTCAACCAGGTTCTTCAGACTTTGAGCTTTTAGGAACTTTGCCCCCAGATTTTACTGGTACTTTTCCAGCCTTTATCACTACAGCACCAGATAATTCTTTTTATGTTTTAAGTACTGGTGCAGATGGCAACATTTTTACCTTGCCAGCAACAGGTGGTGAGGCAGAGCTAATAGCCAATATTCCTTTAAACTTTTCTGCTAGCTTCCGCTCTGAACAATCGGACGCGCTGTTCATCAATCGGGGGACTCAGCCTCAAGGTCCTTTTTCTGGTTCCCAAGTAGAACAACTGTCGTTATCAACAGGTGATATCCAGACTATCGTTGAGGATATTCCTGGTGCTTCTGCTGGAGTAGGATTTGATAGTCTTGGCAACCTTTATACAGGAATTGGTCTAGATCCAGATGGAGAAAGAACAGGAGAAATTCGTCGCTTTTTGAGCGAAGATGTAGATCAGTCTATTGAGACTGGAACTCCTCTTGATTTTGATGACGACGGTGAGTTCGTAGCTCAAGTTCTAAGTGCTACTGGGCTTGTTTTTGACGAAGAAGGGGATCTTTGGGTAGCTGGTGGAGCTTTGAGTGAAAATGGACAACAAGGGTTTATTGCAGAAGTTAATCCACAGACAGGAGAAATACTACGCCGAATAGATCCAAGCGATGGAGACCCAGATAGCGGACCACAAAACTTTTTCCAGATTGGAATCAGTGATCCTTTTTCCGGCACCATAGGAGCAACAGATTTCTTTGATCCTAACAACACCTTTTTTGAAATCGATGCTTTGCAAGCCTTCCCAACAAATGAACAGGATTTATTTGATGTGTAATCTTATTTTATCTTTTAATATTAAATAGTTAGGCAGAGTAGGTGAATGACAAGCTGAACCCCAAAGCAAGGAGAAGATATGACGGACCAACATCCCTTCTACATCGTTTGGTCTGGTGCCCTGAATTTCGGGGACACGCCGGGCGTATTTACCAACGCACAATTCGTTGGATTACTAGTGCAAATACCGGTGACACTGACTTTTGTTCAAGACAATGATGACACTCCTGTACGTTTTCTACTGCAAACGACAGACGTTGAGATATTCAACAATAAGAAACACCCTATCTTTTGGGATTGGAATCCTGGTACACCGCTACCAACCCCGATTGGATTTATCGACGATACTGAGTTGATTCCCGGTCACCCTGAGTTTCACGAACTTTCAGTAGCGAAGGACGCAGCAACAATGGGTCCACACACTATCACAATTCAAGTCAACCCAGAGGTTTCAGCTGGGTTCAAAGATGATTTTGTCCTTGAACGAATTGAAGCAGAAAATTCAATTGGAGTCAAGATCGGCTGGTAGCCTGCATAACAATCCGTTGTACCGGATCCGCCAAGGCTTACAAGGGTAGGTTTTTAACAAAAGGGTGAGTATAAGCTCTAATTCAGTATCAAATCGCTTAAAAAATGTGTTTATTGATACTTACGATGAACTAAAAAATACTCCCTAATTCCCGCGCTTCCCCAATTCCCCAAACTAATAAACGGTCAAAAGTAAAAAACCTACCCCTATGAGATCCGCCAAGCGGGGCGTTTTGACAATGGAAAATCACTGGTCGCGGTTCGATGAATTACAACTTGTTATATTACTAGGAGTCCTAGTAGCATTATTGCCAGTAGAATAAGCTGTTAAAATTACTTTGCCATCTTCAGTTTTAATCACACCTCTTGCTGGATAAATATCCCCAATAGAAGTTTTAATAGGCTGAACTTGAGGTGTAATATTATGGGTTGTTTGCTGATGATGGGACTGAGAAATATTAGGGGTAATAGGTTTTCCATCACCAAGCAATACATCAGCACTTAACGGTGAATCTGGTGTTGGTGGGACTCCTCCTTTTCCTGTAACTATAAAGGTAGTTGTTTGACTATTAGCAGAACAAGCATCTTTGGCAACTGTTTCTGCGGAAATGACATTACTAGATAATTCAGAAGTTTCTTCAAAATTGTTAGTATCAGGAACATTAAAAATTACATTGCCATCTAGACCAAACTCAGAACTAGCATCAATATCATTAGTGTTGTTTGCTTCTACTACTGGACGTTCTTCAATACCTAAAAGAGCTTCTGCTGTGATGTTAATATTACCCCCCATTCCTTGTTCTGCATTAGCAATAATGTCATTACCATTACCCTTGCTAGGAAAAGCGATAACAAACTCAGCATCAATATCAATATTGCCACCATTAGCATTATTAAATGCTCTTGCCGATATTAGGCTGTTGTTATCTAAAGTTAGATTATTCCTAATAACTAAATTGACATTAGCACCTACACCAAAACTTGTATCAGCAGCAATAGAGCCATTATCAAGAGTTAAAGAATCTGTCCAAATATTTAAAGTTCCGCCATTTCCCCGTGCCGTACTTCTGACGGAAATTTCACCCCTCTCTGTTATTCTCAGATTAGAAGTAGTTATATTAATCTCTCCAGCATTCCCAGTAATATTCTGTGTTGATGAATCAAAAAGGGGGATCACTCCTGATGCAGTAAATATTCCACCTGGTAAGAATTCGTTATCAACACCTACGACTTCAACAATCTCTGTTGCATTGATATTGATTGTTCCTCCATCTCCAGATGCACCAGTAGAACTAAGTAAAACACCATTTTTTAGTTCTAACTTAGTGGTATTAATATCAATATCTCCAGCAGTCCCTTGACCCACAGTACTGGTATTAATTTGTCCCCCATTAGTAACAGATAGAGAATCAGTAACAATGTTGATATCTCCTGCTGGGTTTGGGCTGAAAGTACTACTATAAATACCACTAGCTCTCAAAATGTTATCAGGGCTATCGCCAGATATTTCTATTGATTCAGAAGCATTTATGTTAATGTCTCCACCTACTCCACCTAGAGGAATAATTCCTTGATTTGTTACAATTCCACTAGTTGATGTAATTTGTCCTCCATCTTCAAGATTTAATCTTTGAGTATTTATAGTAATATCTCCTGCTGTACCATTACCCCCACCACTACTAGAAGATATCACTGTTGGAAAAACTGAATTTGGTAAAGATCTGAGCAGATTAATTTGTTCTGAAGCATTAATAATAATGTCGCCTCCATTACCTTCTCCCAATGTCCCAGTAGAAATAAGTCCACTATCTGAAAGAGTAAAATTCTTAGTATTAATTTCCAGTAGGCTTGTGTCTTGTGTACTACCTATAACAGGACTCTGAATTAGTCCAGAACTAGCTATTTCTATAGAGTCAGTAGTATTTATTGTTAAATTTGCTGATGCTCCTTCTCCAAAATTAAAGCTACCAATCACCCCTCCTTGAAAAAGCTGCAATTGAGAAGCATCAATAGCAACATTTCCTGCTGCGCCTCTTCCATTAACGGCTGAAACAATCCCTGTTCCTCTATTTAATAGAGTATTTAGATCTAGCAGATTGTTAAAATCAAAATTACTTAGGATAAATAGTTGTTGAAATTCCTCAAATCCTGTTCCAACTATTTGTATTGAATCGGAAACATCAAGATTAATCTTTCCTGCTTCTCCTTCTCCTACAATAGCAGTAAAAATCTTGGCTCTATTATTAATGAATAGTTGTCTAGCTTGAATATTTATATCTCCACCTACTTGAAACCCGTTCACTAGAGAACCAATTTGCGAACCATTATTGAGAGATATTTCATCGCCTCGCAAGTTAATAGAAGCTTCACTAGTGGTTATTCTTGCACCTTCATTTAAGGTAATGTTGTTAAAGTTAGTAGCTTCACCATATCCAAGCTCAAAACTAGAATTAACTGGCTCTAAATTAACGACATTATTATCAGCAACACTTCCTAATTGTATCTTTCCTTCAGAAGCACTGATTATTCCTCCTTCTAGAGTAATATTGCCACCAATTAAAGCTAAGTTTTCTCCTGGTGCTACTGTTAAACCTACACCATTAGCAACAGAATTATTGACAATATCCCCTGGATTATCCCGAAACCTTAAACCAATGGGAGCATTAATCGTTAGTATGGGTTGGACTGGATTACTTGCAGCAAATTCTACACCATCAGAAAAAATAATACTATCGGCAGTACTTCCATAAAATGAACCACCAATTTGCAGACTAGCATTGTTACCAAACAAAATACCAGCAGGATTGATTAAAAATAAATTTGCTCCACCATTAGCACGGATTAATCCGTCAATATTGGAGATATTTCCCCCTGTGACACGAGAAAAGATGTTAACTACATCCGAAGCATTGTTAAAGAAAGCTTCACTACCTGTAGGTACGGAAAACTCCCCAAAACTATGAAATAAATTATCTCCAGCCCGTGAGCCATCATCAATTCTAACTCCACTATCAGTACGAGTTAAATTAGTATTTGTCGTCCCATCAGTAGTGATTTGAGCCTTAGCTTGTGACATCAGTATCGCTGCGAAACATAAACCAAGAAATGATGAGGATATAAGTTTCATCTTTTTATCGGGAAGTAAAATTTTCCTGATTCTATACACTAAATAATTATCTTGTCTGTTAAACAGTTATCATTGCTGTTGTTTTCTTTAACCTCCAGTCTTTACTAATAGTTTTAAACTTCAGGTAATGGAGCAAGAGACATACTCTAAGACTAAACTGATAAAGGGGTTTGGCAATGCCAAACCCCTACCAATTTATTGTTTTAGATCAATAATTAAATTAAAATCATGAAGCATTCAGCAACGCCTTTCTTTCTTGCTGATAATTACCGCTTCGCTAGCTTTTTAGCTTTAACTTTACGCAAGCGAATAGACTCAGGGGTGATTTCTACTAACTCATCTGAACCAATATATTCTAAAGCTCTTTCTAAACTCATCTCTACAGGTGCTTGTAACTGGACTAGTTCATCTCCTGTTGCGGAGCGATGGTTAGTTAATTGTTTAGCTTTACAGACATTGAGTTCTAGATCTTGAGGGCGGTTGTGTTCTCCTACAATCATCCCTTTATAGACTTTTGTACCTGGAGTGATGAAAAATACACCACGGTCTTCAGCATTTTTCAAAGCGTAGAAAGTTGCAACACCTTCTTCAAAAGCAGTAATTACTCCGTTGTAACGGGTTTCTAGTTCACCACAGAGAGGACGATATTCTAAGAAACTGTGGTTCATGATTCCTTCACCGCGAGAGATGCGGATAAATTCACCACGGAAACCAATTAAACCCCGCGCAGGTACAACAAATTCTAATTGAGTACGTCCATTGACTCCTGTTTGCATATCCTGCATTTCCCCTTTTCGTTGTCCGAGGCGTTCAATACAACTACCAACTGCATCTTCAGGAACGTCTAATACTAAGTATTCATAGGGTTCGCAAGGTTGTCCACTGATTTCCCGATAGATCACTTGGGGTTGGGAAACTTGAAACTCATAGCCTTCTCTGCGCATAGTTTCAATCAGAATACCTAAATGTAGTTCTCCTCTTCCCGATACAAGGAATTGGTCTGCGGAGTCTCCATCTTCAATTCTGAGGGCTACATTAGTTTCTAACTCTCGATTTAGGCGATCACGTATCTGTCGGGATGTAACATAACTCCCTTCTAATCCTGCAAAGGGAGAGTTGTTTACAGAAAAGGTCATCTGTAAAGTAGGCTCATCTACTTTAATTAAGGGTAAGGCTTGGGGTTCATTAGGACAAGTAACGGTTTCTCCAATATTGGCATCACCAAATCCTGCAACAGCAACAATATTACCTGCACTAGCTTCAGGAATTTCGATACGGGCTAACCCTTCAAATCCCATGAGTTTCGAGACTTTACCCTTGACAATGCTACCATCTTCTTTGGTTAAAGCTGCTTGCTGTCCTGCTTTGATTGTTCCGTTATGAATTCTCCCAATTACAATCCGTCCTAGATAATCGGAATAGTCTAGGGTTGTTACTTGAAGTTGCAGGGGTTTTTCTGGATCTCCTGCTGGTGGTGGAACATGGTGTAAAATTGCTTCAAATAGTGGCTGCATATCTGTCCCTTCTCCTTCTAGGTCTTCTTTAGCGAATCCTTGCAAGCCAGAAGCATAAAGGGTTGTAAAATCACACTGGTCATCATCCGCACCCAACTCTACAAACAAATCGAAGACTTTATCTACTGCGCTATCGGGGCTAGCATTGGGTCGGTCAATTTTATTAACTACTACAATAGGGCGTAAGCCTTTCTCTAGGGCTTTTTTGAGAACAAATCGGGTTTGAGGCATTGGTCCTTCGTTAGCATCTACAATCAGAATGCAACCATCAACCATCCCCAAAACTCGTTCTACTTCCCCACCGAAATCTGCGTGTCCAGGGGTATCAACAATATTAATCAGAGTATCTTTGTAGCGAACAGCAGTATTTTTGGACAGAATAGTAATACCCCGTTCTCTCTCTAAATCATTGGAGTCCATGACGCAATCTGGAATGTCCTCTCCTTCGCGGAAAATACCGGATTGTTTCAGAAGTGCATCAACTAGAGTTGTTTTACCGTGATCGACGTGCGCGATAATAGCCAGGTTACGAATAGGAAGAGACATAAGATTAGTCTAAAGACTTAATAGTTTTGTATCGTTAACTCAAAATAACTTAATAATTATAACCTAGATGCTGGGATACGAGGGATGAGGTATGAGCGATTGGGTAATAGGTAATACGCCTACCTACTTATTTACCATATTTTTGGTGCAGGCGATCGCATTATTGATTAAAAAACCTTATAATCATTAATTTTTATAGATTGCCGATCGCTTTTACTTGTTTAAGTTTTACTAAACAAATTAGCTCCATTAATAATATAACTATATAGTAATTTTTAATATCTTGCAAAAAAAAACAATAAAACCCTAGGGATTTGAAGCTTCTACAGGGGAAGTTTTTGGGTTTTATTTATCAGAGATGGAGGCGATAAAATCAGCTTCAATAGTCAAAGGACTTTCATCGAATCCACGATTAACAAAGTTGATGAGAAAATCTGAAGTTAATTGAGGCAAACACTCACTACTAGTAACCTCCATATAATTAGAATCAAATAACCGATAAAACCTAATCTGATTGTTCTGCCAAAACCAAACTTCTTTTACCCCTAAAGCTTGATATTTCTCCAAATCCCCTACGCCTGCACTACTATAAACTACCTCAATTGCTAAGTCAGGAATATCTTTGTCAGTATTAAAAGCAAAACTAACATCAGGCTCTTTCCCCGCCAAAGGAGGATTCTTTAAGGTAGTTGAACCCATTGGATAATATGGCAAATTAATCTTTTTACAGTAAGCAACAACTAAATAATTGATCACCTGTGCAATTCGTTCGTGGTTTTTACTGGGAGACACTAAAGTTATTACTCCGTTGAAATAAGAAACTCGATAACCTGGATATTCTTCGGAATTAAACTTTTCAAAATCTTCCCAAGTCATACCAGCCAAACTTAAAGTGTGATCTTGCTGGCTCAGGCGATCGCTATTTATGGGTAATTTTGTATTAAATAGCATCATTCAAACAACAAAAATTCAGGTAATATCAGGAAAAGCTCAACTTTAGCTCCGAGGCTTTCTTGCTGTTGACTCTAACCAGCGAAACTATTACCAATAGCCGTCAATTCTTGCAAAGGCTTGTTTTGCTGTTCAAGCTGTACCACTAGAGAGTTACAAACCAAACCGCATAACTCGAAGATAAATGGATTGGCAATTTTGTAGTAGGCACTTACACCTTGTTGTTCGCGAGCTACAATTCCTGCTTGAGTTAAGAGTTTGAGGTGTTTAGATACATTTGCTTGTCCCAAACCAGTCGCTTCGATAATCTCGGTAACATTTTTCGAGCCATACTTGAGGGAACAGATTATTTGCAATCTGCTTGTTTCGGAAAGTACTTTAAAAAAGTCTGCCATTAGTTTTAAAGTAGCAGGTGTAAGCTCGGACATTCCAGATTCATTAGTGGTTGAAATGTTGAGATTCATCTCAGTAGCAAATAGGTTGTAACAAACTAAACTATAGTAACTATATTACCACAGAGTAATGTTTATCTTTCTTCTGGATGAAGACCCTCGGTAACCCTTCGGGATGAAATCCAGTCAAGATTTTTCTATTCTTATCTATACTTTTGTAGTACAATACTAAAAGCGTTAAAGCGGTGCGACTTGTTCTTCCCAAAGTAATTTATATTACGGGACGGAAGAATAAAAAGGGTAAAAACCTTTTTATTAAACTCTGTATCTTGTAGGTTAAATTCCTACCCTCCAAACCACAGGAGTGAATACATACCCCACATTTTGTGGACTGGCATCCATAACTTGCGGTGCATGGGGTAAATGCAGGTAACTCGAAGATACTAGGGAATCCCTGCTAGTGGAGATATATAGGATTAATGTACAATGAACCTACTTAAAACAGTCATAACGCTACCTATAAGGGAAAGTATCTGATAATTGCTACAAAAAAAAAGTAGCAAACGCGAGTATTGATGGTCAACACGGTACATACGTGATATCAAAGAGTCAATAACAGGCGTTTCACCCATAGGGAATAAATCATGGAGGTTAGTGTGGTTACATCTCATTTTGTGTAACTGTCGTGGACACTTTCGACCCCTGGCTGAGTGTAGGAATCTAAGTAGATCGTGAAAAGATACTGAGGAACAAGAAAACCCCTAATTTTCAGTGAATAATTAATCTATATGGCACTGTACCTTTTAAGAGGATTCAATATAAAACATTACCGCTAAGAATCGTCTTAAGCCAAACCCGCGGATTCAATTTAACACAAACTGCTATTAAGCACCAACTGTTAAATTACGAATGAAATATAGAATTAAAACACAAGGAAAAGCCTAACCGAATGAAATTAGGAAGCAGGATGACCTAAAAAGCCAATGCCCTATACGAAAGTATATAGTGAAACAGGTGTATTCAACCCTTATAAGCTATGGGATAAGCCCACGTAGGTCAGGTAACGGTAGAGGTACGACTAACTACTATCTTCAAAGACTGATAACCTCGATGAAACATTCCGAGACTTTCAGTTATATGCCTAATACACAGCTTGATTACAGTGAAGTAAAAACTGAGTTTCGCAATTGTCCGATGACGAAAGGGGATTACAATACCTCGAACGGTTTTAAAACACCAAGGATGAGTTAGTGTGGGATAAAAAGGATAGGAACAGCGTTAAACAACCAAGTCCTTGAAAATAGAGTAATCTGGATAGGATACCTTAAAATTGGCTACCGCCCTAAAGCCGTGTGAGATTGGAAACTCTCATGCACGGTTTGGCATCAGAGGTGAAGAAAAGTGATTTTCTCATCGACTGTAACCAGTAAATAATTGGGGATTAAATCCCTTACCTCAGATCGTCGGAACTTTCTATCGCCAAGCGCAATTGTAATGGTGACGCGGATGGTATATTAGGTTTAGCTTCAAAGCACAGCCAAAAATTAAAATAGAATTTAGATCCGTTTGCGGTCGGTGCGCCCGTGAACGTTAAACAAACAGCCCAGTAATGGCGGTCTGTCAGGGTCTTAAACTTTGGGAGATAGTAGATCGCTCGTACCAAAGCAGACTAGATAAGAGTCTATATGGGAATCCCTCGGTTTACCGATGGGAGGTTCAAAAGTATGCGCCCTCATGAATTTGCAGAACCAATAGGGGGTTGAAGCAAAAATTGAATATTCTCCGATTCTCGATGTACTAGGAAACCATTACAAATCAATAGGCCGTAGTAGTTTAAATAATATGCAGCGATCGCTATCGGGGAAGCAGTAGCCAATAAACCCAACCCGATCCAGGCAAAAAAAATGCGACGATCCATTTCACTACCCCATTTTACTTCATCATTAGTAGAACATCTTTCCGTCGGCTTTGAGGAGTCACTTTGAGTTGTTTTAACTCGCCCTCTTCGTAAACTCCCTCAACTGTAGTATTCATCGGCGCGTGAAGGCGGAACTCTACATCCCAATCCTTTGGCCAAGCGGGAAAGAGTAAGATACGCTTGCCATCTGCTTGCAAGAGCATTTTCTGTAAAGCGATCATTCCTACGCCACCGTGAGTTTGGTCAGGAATCCAGTCATAGTTAGGTCCCCAGAAGGCAGGAAATCGGATACCCTGATGTTTGGTGGCAAAACGCAACGCCAACCCCTGTTGCGCCTCTTCAGTGAGACCAAGCAAAGCTGCCTGGATTTCATCCTGATGCCATCCTGTATTGCGCTTAATTCTGCGTTGAGCAAAAGTTTGCCGTGCGATTTCCAATTCTGGTTTACTGATGCCAAATATTCTATAGGGAAATACAGCGTACAACTCGGGATTTTCGATATTGGATGCCTTTGGAGACAGGAGCTTTTCTGCGGGCAATAGTACCTTCTGAGCGTCTTTTTCTCCTACGGGGATAGGCGGTAGTTCTGTTCGCAACCGTTGCCACATCGGACGGCGATCGCCAATGAGAGTAGGCTCCAATTCCAGCAGTCCATCCAAAACGAAGCGTAGCCCAGCAATCTCAGGCAAGGGATTTAGGACATTATGCGACGTTTCCAAAGCCTGTGCGGGCTTAAACAGAATCAGACCCTGCTCGTCTCTGGAGTAGTGTTGGTCGTAGAACGTAAGTATAGCATCTGTCAGGGGTAAAAGCGTATCCTCTAGAAATTGGCGATCGCCAGTATATCTGTAGTAATCGAGCATCAAGGCACTTAGTTCCAGCCCCCCAGAATAGTACCACCGAATATAAGGGTTTTGTACATAAGAAATCGGTTTTTCCTTGCGGTTCCAGCCATAGTTTGTATTAGTGTAGGCTCCCCAAAAGTACATCGTTTCGGGGAAAAACGCGCCTTGATGCCCGAAGTAACGTCGAGTGCGCTCCTTAGCAAATGGCAGAATATTGTTGTACATATTGAACAAGGGCAACATCATCTCAAAGTCTCCAGTTGCTAGCATTGGCCAATAGCTCAGGCGCGTATTCTGAAACCAGTATGGCCCGCCCCAAAGACGATAGTCCGCGTTAAAGTCTTGTTCCCCTTCTGGATAATCGAAGGTGAAGATCGAGCCGTTAAACTTGATCGGGTAGGCACCTCTCCCGCCACTGGCACTGATGAACCTTTGCAGCAGGTAGCCCCGCGTGACTGTTTCTGCTTCTGGAGTACCGCTTGTCCAGATCCAACTACGCTCCCAGAACTCTTCCCACCACCGAAGGTGGTCTCTATAGGCTCTTTTGAGACTCCGAGCTTCAACACTAGATATCGTGTTTTTCAGTTGCTCTACCCACTCCTGTTCTGTTGTCGTCTGCTGAGTCAGCAGGTTGATTGAGAGGACACAACGTTTTACAGGTTTAGGAGAATTTAACGTTGTCCAATTGCTTGCCTTCATGCAGTTGCTCTGCATTGCTCCACCAAAGGTAAGATTCAGGAGAGGATCTGAGGCTCGATCCATCCAAGCTTCCATGCCTTGAAGCTTCAGTGTACTAGGCCAAATAGAGGTTAAATTGCGATGATACCAGACAATACTGCCGTCCTGTGGAGGCAGAACCCGATCAGAAGTCTCAATCACAGGCTCTGGACTGCCTTGTAACCCGTAAGCACTGTGAAGTTCTCGACCAGTGAGAACGCGAGGTTTGTCTCTCCACATCTCAAGGTTTGCTTGTATATTAAAACGTCGCTGACTTGCAGCTTCCACAAGGACGACAGGTTGGTTAGCATCTACCCAGATCCGCAGGTTAACTTGCTCGTCCTCAACGCCTGCTTGAACCTCAATTTCACCTTTACTTAGTCGTAATGTCTGAACGAAAGGGATTCCCGATGCAAAAGGGTTCGGTGTTAACTTAACTCGTACACGACCCAGTTTGAGCAGTCGTGCATTTTGGTTCCAGGCATCAGTTTTGCTGATGTAAAATAGCAGGTCTCCATTTTCCTCAACCCAGACATTTAATCCAATATCGCCGTTGCCTAACGGCATGGAACCCGATGAGTCTTTGCTCGGGGAATTCCAAACTACATTATATTTATCTAACTTAGGGCTGGCACTAGCTAAATATTTGTCTCCACAAGCTACGACTGCAACGGCTGAAATTAGTGCCAAAAATAGTACATACAGTCGGCGGTTTGGTCTAATTGCTAATATCATTTCCCAAGTCTCTTAGTTGACTGCTATTGACAGGTGAGGATGGGCGAGAGCTTCAAAAATATGGTTGTTCAATAAATCTCTTTTATCAATAACCTGTGAATTTTCATACACTGGTAAAACTGGAATGTCCCCCAAAAAAGCTGCCCATACACCAAAAGTACTTGGTGGTGTCATTATCAGATCGCATTTTGATAGTTCCGCCATACTTTCAAGGTAATGACCTCTACCGCCAGCTATTCCCGTAGCAAAATGTACGTCTAAATTTTTGAACTTGTCAATATCCTGCGGTTCGTCAGAAGCTACTACAAATCCCACCTTAGATGATGCTCCAAATAATTCTTTTGCCTGTTCTATCCAATTGATATATTGGTCTGTATTAAAAAAATATCTCCCCTGAACATATAGTCGGTAATCATCTTGCCTGATTAGCACCCCAATTAAAAATTCATACTTTTCTCTCAGAGATTGGATAAATTCTTCCGCAATTCTAGTATATTCTGAGTTAAGGGCTAGACTATTTTTAATCGTTATTTGATGTTTTTTAAATAATGGCCAGCTTCTCACTCCCCAACCTGCCAAAATTGTCACCTTAGCTCGATTTAATAGATTGATATCCTCAGGATTGGCTAAATCAAAACTATCTCTCTTCTCCCCGAGACAATATTTTAAATCAGAGGCATCCTTGGCAATAATTGTCTGTACTCCAGGACTAATAAATCCATAAGCGTACAAGATTCGTATTATATCATTCCAAATCCTTCTTGACCTCTTTTGAGGCAATAAATCGAACAGTTTTTTTATTATTTCCAAATGTTTCCATTGACTATGTTGAGTAGTAAAGGTGCATCTAGAATCTCCTGATGTCATTTTCAAAAGATGAGCGTATCGCCAAAAAGCCATATTAATTAGATCAAAATCGTCCTTATTTTCAGCCAGAAATCCAATCAGATGACCGTAGCTAATTAATTGATTAGTAAAACGACCGCCACCGTGAGTAAAAATTATTAGCTTTTTACTTGAGTTCATAGTTAGTTTTTGTATGCAATGTACCTAACTTATCTAGCTTTTATTCTCAGTAGCAACTTCACTCAAAGCAACATAGTTAGCATATTGGAAGTTTTCCATGCGAGGCTCATATTTTCTTTTTTCTAAATAATTGGGCATAATTTTATATAAACTAAAGCCAGAACCGGTTAGCAAACTAGCTATTTCCATCAAGCTAGTGTGGGAATCTAGATTTGCTCCCCCATATTCAAACTGAATGGCATCGATAAATTTCGGGTTTAAAAATTTACCTAAACCCCGAAAAGCCGACATTTCATGTCCTTCAATGTCAATTTTCAACAAATTAATATGAACGATATTATTTTCTTTAATATAATCTTCAAGCCGACGCAATTCGATAGTTTCTTGCTGAGATAATTCGATCTTGTATGATTTTAAATCTCTCTGATATAAAGAAGCTAAACCACTGGTTTCCTTGTCGTAATAAATAGTTGCTTTTCCTGGGCGATCAGATACACCAAATTGATTCAGTTTTACATTTTGATTATGGGCAAATTTTTGCTGTAATTTTTCAGAGCAAGAATTAGTTGGCTCAAAAGCGTGTACTTGAGGATAAAAACCTACTTGCTTACCATGCTCTAAGATTTTTTCTATATATAATCCTACGTTAGACCCTACATCAAATATGACTAGCTCTTTCTCTTTATGAGTAGAGATAAAGCTTTTCAGAAAATTTCCTTCTCCATTGCTAGTAAAATCACAATTGCCATTATTTTCTAACTCATTAAATACTTGCATACACAGTGACTTTAACTTTCGCTTCCACTTTGGCTCATTTTTAATCTTCAGCACTCAATCACCTCTTCTTAAACCTATATAATCCTGTACCAAAACCCTTATTACGATCATAGGAATTATACAGCTTTTTGCCGTATTGATATTTTTCCTCTACCAGTTCACATCCATCAAATAGTTTCACGATATATTCTCGTGTAAAAGCACGATTAGCATTGAAATAAACTTTATTGCGATCATCTACTGGTACAGAAAAAAGTATTATTCCATCTTTTTTAGTAACCCGCTTAATTTCTTTAACGGCTTTTTCACTACCCCAAGCATCTAGCGGATCGCCATATCTTCCTAAGCCTATATGTTCGATCACGCAAAGGGATGATATGCTTTCTATACTGTTATCTTCAAAGGGTAAATCTAGTACCGAACCCTTTTGAAAATGTAGATTTTCTAACTCTACATCGATCGGTCTAATATCCACCATTGTCACTGGAACAAATTGAGATATAATCCCAATAGTTTTTACAGATGAGCCAACGTCATAGTGATGTTTAGGCTTGAGTTCAAATATTTTACGTGCTGCCCAAGTATCTTGAAAAAAGTATACTGGCTCTATAGGAGTTGTTTCTGTATTATCTTGTAAACAAGGACTCCAGTCTCTAATATTGACTTCAAAGTTATTGTTATCATTTTCAGCCTGGAATGTTCGATACTCTTGCCAAAATAAAGCAAAATCAAATAACCCTCTCAACCACCTAATATTTAATCCATACTGATATTTTAGTGTGGTATGAATTCTATAAATTACTCTAAATAAAGTAACTTTGGCAAGATGATTCCTCATTTTTGTTTTTACTAAAAATTTTTCTTTTTTTTTGCTCTGCTTGTTTTAGAAATCTTTATTTTTATTATTCTTGGAAAGTAAAGCTTTAAATTTTGTCTTAACTCCTCTAGATATTAATTTAAATCCTTCTGGTATATAGGCTTGACTCTTTTTAAGATTGGTAGTACTCAAATTTTGGCAAACTTGAGAAAGCATTGGTTTGACATTACTAGGAACACAAATAATAACATCTTCAAAGATTACAGTATACCTATTAGGCACTAAATTGAGTGTGTTGATTACTGTAGTTATATCTGGCCATTGCTCAACTAAGTGAGGAGATGGAGGTGGAGATAGAAAAAGTCGTGCATCATCTATTAAAATATAATGGTCATAGGGAGAAGAATTGATAATTTCAATTTCATATATTATTGGACATTCATCGTTTTCACCATAAGTATTACCACCACTCCAATGAGCATCTAGCCAAAAAATACTCGGTTGGCTAAGCTTAGAAACAACTTCTTTGAGCATCTCTCTGCTATCCCCACAAAGAAACTCTATATTTTTGAGATGACCGTATTTCTGAGTTGCTTCTTGGTACATGATAGGGGAATACTCAATTGTCACTACCCGCTCAAATATTTGACTTGCCCAATAAGCGGTATTTCCATAGTAAGTTCCAGTTTCAATAAAGTTAGCAACCTTTCCGTATTCCTTAAGCTTAGTAATAATTTCAGTGGGGGGACCCATCCGTACTATACCCATTATTCCTCCTATCTAGTTTCTACTACTTAAACTTAATTTGAGTTTCCAGGGGGTCAATGCTGCTTTAATCATAAGTTTCAGATTACCTCGCATTCTTGGATAGAATATATCAATTATGAAGACCGTAGTTGCAAAGGAAGCTATAGTTGCCCACAAAGCTCCAACCGATGCATATTTTGGTATTAAGATATAGTTCATAGCTATATTAACAATAGAGCCTAATACTGCTGTAAGAAGTGAATATCTAAACAAGCTTTCATTAGTAATAAATAATGATTTAGCTACACCGAAATTAGCAAAAAATAGCCGAATACTAAATAAAGATAACAATATTCCTGCTGGTTGGTACTCTTGACCAAATAATAGTATTACTATCTTGTCAGCCCCAAAAAATATTGGAGTTGAAATCAGCAAAAATAAAATAAACATTAGTCTATAAACATTTTCTAACCTATCCAAGTACAATTTCTCGTTCTTAAGTTTTACCTCAGTAATTTTTGGTGCAATTGATTGACACACGATTCCAGGAACAAATCCAAATACTTCGATCAGCCTCATCGCAACTGAGTACTGACCAACTTCAGACTCACCTATCATTTGACCCAGCATAACCTGATCGATTCGGGCTTGAATCATGATAGCAGCTCCTGAAAATAACAGGGGCCAGCTTTCTTTTAGCAACACTCTAGCCCTAGAAAAACTTACAGACCAGGCTGTTAGCAATGAGCCAGAGATATTATAAGCCATGATTCGCCCCACTGAACCAACTACAATCTCTGCTAACCCTGCTAAAGCAAAAGCAACTAGCGGAGCTTTCATCTGTATAAGTAAGATTTTGACAATACTAATCAGTAAAAACCCTGTACTCTTACTGAAAACAGTATATTTTGATTGAATCTGCGACTGAAACCAGAAATCAATTGTTTCAAAGGCACGAAAGATAGTTCCTGCTGCTACTATCCCTACCAACAAGTGAGATAAGCTATCTTCTGGGCGCAGATACATAATTATCCCTACAGTTAGTAGCAGGGTAGCCACCCCACCAATTAACTTAAGCACAAAGGCAGTTCCCAGAATCTCATTCCTAGAACCTGGTTCCCGTACTAAATCCCGAACAACAATCCCTCCCAACCCTAACTGAATCAAGGGAGTAAATAGCATTACAAAGGACAAGGCATAGTTGTAAAGTCCAAACTGCTTAGCTCCCAGATATCTAGCTACCCAAACTCCCACAAACAGACTTATCCCCATCCTCAATACTTGGGCAGCAAATAACCAAGAGACGTTGCTAATTAGCTTGTGTAAGTTAGGACTAAGCTTCTGGTATTGTATAACTATTTTTTTCAACATTTAGCTTTGTAAAACCATAAAAAATCGATCTAACCTCGATTTAACTTTCTTCTGTCAGAAGTCTCCCGATTTATCGGAGAGACAGGGCGTATAAACTGCGCGGGAAACCCCTAAAAAAATCTAGGTAAATCTGGGCAGCCTTCTCTGAAACTATGGATTTATCATTAAGGCGATCGCTTCTTGCTCCATCTACAACTACCAAAAGTTTTGGCGGTTTTGCTTGACGGATGGCTTCAAATACTGTTTCGGTTGTATCTGGTCGATGGAAAATCAGCAAGGAAACAGGAGTTTCTATTGTTTTACAAGCGTTCATAATATTCCATATAGTTTAACGATATCATTATGAGAATAGTTTTAGTAGTATAAAAGGGTTTCGATGAGTGCACCAATTATATTTTGTCATTACGGAAACAGCGAGTATCTTCCCTATGTTTTTGAAGCTGCCAAGATAACCAATCCAGACAAAGATATCTTTTTGCTGGGAGATGAAGAAAACCAGTGGATTGGAAAAGCATATGGGATAAATCATTACTTCTTTCGCGACTTCCAATACGGCAAAGAGATAGAACTATTTGATCAAAACTATAAACTGATACAGGGAAAAAACCACGCTTGGAAAAAAGGTGGTAGAGATTGGGTTAATTTTGTATTCAAAAGATGGTTCTATATCTATAATTTTTTAGTAGAGCAAAAAATAGATAATTTTTGGCACTTTGATTCAGATACTATGATTTTGAATTCGTTAACATACTACGAACCAAACTTCAGAACATATGATTGTACTGAACAATGCAATGGCATGTGTATGAACGGATTTGTCTCCAATTCTTCCATTGTGCTTGGGTATATAAGAAAGATAAATGAGCTTTTTTCAAATGAAAAATACTTGGAGAAGCAGCAAAAGGAGTTTGATGAAGTAAACCCAACATATGCTTTCACAGAGATGCGAGCCTACGATATTTTCAAGCAGGAAGAAAGGATTGATTCTATTAGATTAAACACTATCATTGATGATTCAACCTTTGATGATTGCATTTGCCAGGAACACAATATGGAAATGGAAAAGTTACCTTTGGGACAGAAGATAAACAAGGGACGGAAGATAAAAAAAGTTTACTTGAGCCCAGATAGGACATTTTATTGTTATGAGAAAACCGTTAATCGGCTATTAAGAATAAATAGCATTAATTTGAGTTGGGCTCCTATCTATATTTTTAAAATCATATTACTTCATCTTAAAAAACAAACTGATACAACTGATATAAGAGAATATACTGAACTTGATATCAGAAAAATGCCTACTTTGTCTTCCTCAATACCAAAAATATACGTTGTGGAGGAGAAGATTAAGAAAATCAAGCGTTTTGTTGTAAAAAAGCTAATAAAACCCTATACATGAACAGAGATTTATCTCTACAACTTAACTATACTGCTGTACAATTAGGCATTCAGGCTGAATTTGTCTCTACCTAATTGATGAAAGTCTTACATTTAAGCAGCTATGATAAGAGAGGAGGAGCAGCGATCGCAGCTTATCGACTACACCAAGGTTTACTAGATTATGGTGTTGATTCTAGGATGTTAGTACAAAGTCAAACTACAGGCGATCGCACTGTTGATGCACCTTCTAGCAAATTGCAAAAAGGTTTAGCAAGACTTAGACCTTTTATAGATAGAATACCCCTTAGTATATTACGTCAGCCCGTTCTCCCTTACAAGTCCCTTCAATGGCTACCAGATCAAATCCCTTCTCATATTGCATCTTTTGATCCTGATATTATTAATCTTCATTGGGTAGCTGATGGGTTTCTCAGAATTGAAACTCTGGCGCAACTCAATAAACCCATAGTGTGGACACTCCATGATATGTGGGCTTTTACTGGGGGATGTCATTACAGTGGAGAATGCGATCGTTATACTCAATCCTGTGGTAGTTGTCCCCAGCTAAATAGTAGCAGCAATTGGGACTTATCTCGATGGGTTTGGCAACGTAAAGCTAAAGCCTGGAAAAATCAAAACATTACGATTGTTGCACCTAGTCACTGGATGGCTGATTGTGCGAAAAAAAGCTCTCTATTTAAAAACTACCGTATTGAGGTAATTCCTAATGGTATAGATACCAAAGTCTATAAACCCATCGACAAACAATTAGCTAAAAATATTTTAGGTTTACCACAAGATAAATATATAATTCTTTTTGGTGCAATTGCTGCGACCAGCGATCCTAGAAAGGGATTTAATTTATTGATGCCTGCTTTGCAAAAACTTAAGTATTCTCAAAAACAGGATCTGATGGAGCTAGTTGTCTTTGGCTCTTCCCAACCTAATAATCCACCAGATTTTAGCTTTAAAGTTCACTATCTAGGAAGACTCTATGATGATATATCTGTAGCTTTACTTTATGCAGCAGCAGACATCTTTGTTGCCCCTTCAATTCAAGATAATTTGCCTAATACAGTGATGGAAGCTTTAGCCTGTGGAACTCCTTGTGTAGCATTTAATATCGGTGGTATGTCAGATATGATTGAGCATAAACAAAATGGTTATCTAGCTCAGGCTTTTGTTGACGAAGATTTAGCAGCAGGAATTCAATGGATTTTAGCAGACCAAGAAAGGTACTGTAAAATAGCGCAAGAAGCAAGCAACAAAGCTGCACAATGTTTTACTATTGAAATTAAAGCCCAAAAATATAGTCAATTGTTTAAAAGTATTTTAAATAATTGGTGATTGTTTAAAACATTATTATTTATGTCTTTCTCTTATGAGTTACGACACAGAAAAAACACAGTAAAAAATTTAATTATTATTAATATAATATTATGAGCAACAATCCCTATATTTTACCTATAAAAAAAAATTTAGTAATGAATTTTTGTTTCGACACTTCTTTTTGGGCTTTTTTAGTTTTAAATGCACCTACTATCAAATTACTATATTTTAGTCCAGCAGTTAATGCCATAGCTATAGTAGGTCTTTACCTATCTTATTTTCTGAAAACTCCCAAAATTATGATTAGCAAAACTAGAATCAAATGTTTGGCAATTATGTCTTTCTTTTGGGCGATTCTATTACTATATGGAATTTTTGGTACACTAGCAGTTGTCGATACTAAGCTTTTTATACGTTATATAAGTGTTTATATCGCTGTAGTTGGTTTAATTTTTTTTATTACTGAGAGAGATTTACCTAAAATAGTTTTCTGGCAAATTATCTGGGGTACTGGATTATCTATTTATCAAATATTTTACGGTGTTTCATATGCAAATTATGATAATCGTATTCATTATAATATTGTTGCAACACCTTTAGCCTCTAGTTTACTTGCTATATTAGGACTATTATTTTTAACCAAAAATATTACCGATAAGATTTTAATCAAAGTAGTGTTATGGCTCTGTATGATGTTTAATTTAATTGCTTTGGCCGGTTTATGGGGTAGAAGACATTTGCTTTTTTCGTTGCTAATTTTCTCGATTTTTATTTTATTAAAGTATAATTATTTGGTTTTGTTTAAAAGTAAAAATTTTTTGAACTTCCTGAAAATTGCTGTTTCATTTACTGTCATAGTATTGATAGGAATTTATAATTTGCAATCGAGATTAAGTGACGCTGGTTTACAACGTTATTACCGCTTATTTTATGAAACAGAGACAGAATCAAGATACTACCTTCTTTATCAACCAGCAATTGAAGCAATTACAAATAATCCTTTTGGCTATGGCTTAAATGCCTCTGAAACTATTGTTGGCTATGCTCCTCATAACATTGTTTTAGAAATTTTAATTTCTGGGGGGATTTTTGGCTTTATACCTTTTTTGATTTTTGTTGTTTTGTTTTTTAAAAAAGTCAAAGTAGCTATAACCCATTCTTCCTATCAGACTGCTTTTGCAATGATAAGTCTTTATTTATTTTTGAGTTTGAATGTTGGTTTAGATTTAGCAAGTTCCTATGCTGGTTTGGGTTCAATGGCTATAACTATTTGTACTACGAAAAATCAGAATTATAAAATGAGTAAAGCTTATAAATATGTACCCCATAAGGACTAAAGATATCTTGTAAGTTCTCACTTATCCCACTAATATATCTATTCTCTCCCAAAAGTCTAGCTGAAGTAATCGACATTTTCGGGTCTAGTCTAATGCTAGCTCTGACCTTACTTTTGCTATGATTAATAGCAATTAAAATATACTCTTTGGTGTTAGGATTTTGGTAAAGACAACTTTGAACTGTCAATTGATCGCTCTTAATTTGGCAAGATAGAGGTTTATTCTTAACTGTGGGCAGATAAGTATGCAACTCTTCAGTTAGGGGTAGAAGTGTTGAGTCAAGCCAACTCTGTTCAGTTCTGTGATATGCGTAGAAAAACAATCCATCAGCACCAGAAAGCAGAGACATATAAATAAGGTATTTCATTTCTGCACCTGAACAAAAACGTTTTCGGTGACGTTTAGCAAATGCTTGAACTATGGGAAAAAATAGTTTGTTGTTGTTCTTGGCATAGTTACCAATTTGGGGTATCCGTTCACCAAGAAAATCTATGTTTACGTAAGGCGGACTAGAACTAAATTCTGGATATCCCTCTAGACAAGGATATTTGTCATACATCAGAATATCATAAGCATCAGCGTATTTTTTGATGCGAGATAAATTTGTGTTAAAAGCGATAGCAATAGGTCGAGTGGGGTCTTCCTCTTTAACCGCTTGGTAAACAGATACTAAAAGTTTTGCTGGAATTTCATGTAGATCTGGTTCATCAGCAGTATACCAGCCGTAAATTGCTGGATGGTTCTTAAATCTACGAATCTTCTCTTTAATTTGGGCAACATCCCCAGCTTTAACTTGTTCTAAGTTCGGGTTGACTGGTAACATAATCTTGACACCAGCAGCAGCAGCAGCATCCAAATAAGTACTTATCATTTGGTAACTGCTACCGCCATAAGGCATTAAAATATTAAAGTCTTGTTGAGAAATAGCCTCTGGAGTTTGGGGTCTATTCATGATGTCGTACCAACCTAGGGGAAAATCCGCTGTACTCAGAGCGATAAGATTATCCTCAACTGGCACATTTTTCACCATCTGGATATCGGTAGATTTTGTGATTAGACTTGTCTGATAGTTTATTTTTGGGCTAATAATATTAGAAAATTGAGAATATTCTAAAATAATTATCAATATGCTTAAAAATAAAAGTATATTTCTTTTAAGAAGTGACATGATATGTTTAAAATTATTTTATTTGGTATTAATATCTATTCAGATGAGGTACAGGTTAACATCCTGGTTTTTGATGAAAAGTTGATTATTGATTGTTTAACATAGTCCCTGGGTCTATCTCACTGATTCGAGAAATACCATATCATTCAGTAGCATACCAAAAAAAAAGGAAGATTGAATTTTTGCCAAAAAAGACTAAATAACCTCAAGGGCGATCGCTATTATTTAACTAAATGATCGGCTAAATTAGCCAGAGACGTTGCAATGGCTCAAATGTTTTGGATAGACAGAATGAATGCAAATGATGTTGCTTTCCCCAACCGTCTGGAATCACAGTTAAACTATGTTCTTAAACAAGAAGTATTACAATCAGAAGAAAATTGTTCAAAAACAAATCCTAAACTCCCCCTGATTTCTGTTATTACTGTGGTCTATAACGCAGAAAAATACATAGAAAAAACTATTCTTTCCGTGCTTCAGCAATCTTATAAAAACTACGAATATATTATTATTGATGGTGGTTCTACAGATGGGACTGTAGAGCTTATTAAAAAGTATGAAAAAAATCTAACTACATGGGTAAGTGAACCTGATGCTGGTATTTATGATGCTATGAATAAAGGAATTAAGTTAGCTCAAGGAGAAATTATCGGAATTATCAATAGTGGAGATACCTATACTGAAAATTCTTTAGAAACTATAGCTACACTTTATCAAAAGCATCCACAGCAAAATAAATATGTTGTATTATCTGGAGCTATGTATCGATTTGATGATAGTAAGAAAATTCAATTCAAATTAGTTAAAAGTCAACAGGATTTAGATTCTAGAATTAATTATGGAATGCCAATTAATCATCCAGCCACTTTTGTTACTAAAGATACTTATAAGCTTTTGAATTATTTTAATACTGACTATCGTATCTGTGGTGATTATGATTTAATTTATCGTGCTTACCACAATCAGAAGATAAATTTTATTTTTACTTCTGAAGTATTAGCTTATATGGAGTTAGGGGGAATTTCTGAACAATTTTCTACTATTGGGACTAGATGTAAAGAGCATTTTGCAATCAAAAAAAATTATCTACCCTGGTATTATAATTTATTTCTTAGTAGTTCATGGCTAGTTAAAGCCATAACCAAGCATATTATAAAGTCTATCATAGGGACAAAGTTGCTTTCTTTCTATTATGATTTACGTCACTCTAGTAACCCACCAAATCCCTAATTAGATAAAACCTCGAACCAACTGTATAATTCTAGGAGGCATAATCAATGCTAATACTTTTAAACTGGGATACTGGCAAAAGCTAGCCCAAATAAAAGGTAAAGATTGTCTTAAGCCATGTCGCCTTAAAGACTTTGCGACCGCAAAAAATCTAGTTGCTCTAATTATACGAGCCTTAATAGTTCCTTGTAGTTCAATTTCTTCTTGATATTTATCTAATAATTGATGTACTCCTTCTAAATGTCGATAGGACAATTTACCTTGGACTTGAACCTTTATTTGTCCACTACGTTGTGCATTAGGCTTTTCAGTTAAAGTGTATCTAACATTACATGAATTATCATGTCCAATAATTGTTTTCTGGCAACATCTTATCCATAAATCATAATCTTCATATGCTTTCATATTTGGATCGAAGCCACCCACTTCTGTAAAAAGCAGCTTTTTTATAGCTACAGATGAGGGTGGTCCTATTACATTTTGGGATAAAATTTCTGGATAAAGATTGCCTGCAAATTTCGGTTTGATTCTGTATAAAATCTTCTCGCGATTTTTGCTGCTTACTATTAATCTACCAGAATACACTAAGCCAACATCAGGATTTTGTTCAAATACTGATAACTGCTCCCTAATTTTTGTAGTCTCCCAGGTATCATCATCATCCAGAAACATTAATATATCACCAGAAGCAATTTCTGCCCCTTTATTTCTAGCTCTACAAGGTTTTTGCGGTACTTCAAAGCGTTTTAGTTTAATTGGCACAAAATCAGATGATAAATTAGCCATATTTGGTTTTAAATCTGGATTTGAACCATCATCAATAACAATTATTTCATCTGGTTTTCGAGTTTGTTGTAAAACGCTTTTTAAGGCAGCTTGAAATTCTAAAGGTCGGTTATGTGTGATGATAATTACAGATACTTTCATTTAGTTTCTCCGTGACGCAGGTTATAGTAATAAGTTAAAAATGAAGTACTCCCAAAAAAATTTTTTAAGACATATAAGGACACATTCAAGAAAAAATTAACAAAATAAGAGCTTACTGCTGTGAGATTGAGTTTTTCTAGACCTTGATTCTTGGCATTTCTAAATCCCAGGATATTATATATCCTTAGCAAGAATCAGCTTTTATGATGAAGTTAGCATATCTAAGGGTAGTTTTACTGCATTTGAGATTTGAATCTTCCTGCGATAAAATCTCGTTTTTTAAGGTGTTTAGTTTTTCTTCCTGTGACTCTTTTCCGCCACATTTTAAAACTAGAAGGTTTCATTTCCCTTCTCATTAAGGCAATAACTTCTTTTTCTTTTAATCCATATTGTGATTCTATAGCGTCAAAAGGTGTGCGGTCTTCCCACGCCATTTCTATAATACGGTCTATAGTTTGAGTATTTAATTCTGGCAGATTCATAATTATTAAAATATAAAGCTTACGCTGATACATAAATATTATCAAGTTTGATCATTAAAAATCCGTCTCAAAAAAAAACACAACTTAAAATGCGAGTGGGAATTCCCACCCCATTCATGGGGTGCGGAGCGACCCGCACCTTCGGTGAGAAAACGAGCGCGATAAGTTATTGGACATAGGTTTACCGTTTTGGTACAAAATCTTTATGTACTAAGGCTTTCGGCTGCTATATAATTATTTTGGGCGCAAGGTAAAAACCTGAATTGACCCAGGATTGGGAACTACCCAACCTAGATGTTCGACCAAGGACAAATACCTGACGGGACAGGGGCGACATAACTAGGGAAATAGAATA
>JASJCP010000089.1 GCA_030065935.1 Xenococcaceae cyanobacterium MO_167.B27 | reverse complement strand
GAAACCCTGCGATCTGATTTCTCAGTAGAGCAAGTCTCCATAAAGTTAGGAAATATTAGCCAGATAAACCAAGTAGGGTTAAAAGCTAATGCCAACTCCTAGCCTGAATCTACCCTTTTCTAAAGGGTAGAGTGGCTCAAAGTAGATTGGCTTTCCCCCATAAGTGATTGTCCTAAGAAGCTGTCCTTAAGGACGGGAGGACTTGAAACCATTATTTTGTGTCAAGAAATTTTATTATCCTGCTTTGGCAAAGTCACGAACTTTTCTAATACAGCTAATAATTCTTCCTTCTTAATAGGTTTAGTGAGAAAAGCCTCACAGCGAAGATGCTCACTGGCTTTTTCTACTACATCAGAACTACTAGAAGATATAAGAATAATGGGGATAGTTTTAAATTTTGGTGTTTGTCGGAGTTGTCGAACAAACGTAAAACCTGTTTTGACTGGCATAAATAGATCCAGCAAGATTACATCGGGTTGAACGGAAGGGGCTATTTCCAGGGCTTGCTGACCATTGTCAACACCCCATACCTCAAAGTCTAAGGATTTAAGCATGGGGAGCAAAGATAGATAATTTTCTTGTTGATCATCTACTACAAGAATTTTTTGTCTCTTACTATCAGAATTTAATGCTAAAGCTGCTCCATTCTTTGCGACTTTTGGGGAAATTTCTGCCACAGGTAAGCTGATCTCAAACCAAAAGGTTGACCCTTGGTTTAATTGGCTCTTGACTTTTAGTTCACTTCCCATAGTTTCAACTATTTGCTTACTGATAGCCAAGCCTAAACCTATACCCTCTGCTTTCTTATCATAAGTACTGGCTTGTTCAAAAGGTTGAAAAATTTTGTCTAGATTTTCAGGGCTTATTCCGATACCTGTATCAATGACCTCAAACCGAAGTGTTTCTTGAGAAAATAGCTCCGTAGGAACAGCTTTTTCTGTAGATTCAAGGAGAGTAATTCTCAGGGTTACTTTGCCTTTTTGGGTGAATTTGATAGCATTTGTTAACAGGTTAATTAGAACTTGTCGCAATCTTTTCTCATCTGCCCAAACCCCAGTGGCTAGTTCGCCTACAGTTTCACACTTAAAAGAAACCTGTTTTTCTTGAACATACACCTCCACCATACCCACTATTCCATCTAAAAAGGACTGCCAGTCTAGGTAAGTGGGATTGAGTTCTATACTATTGACTTGAACTTTGGAGAAATCTAAAATGTCTTCAATTAAATTTAATAGATGGATTCCGCTTTCTCTGATTACTCTTAATCCCCTGAGTTGATAGGGCATTAGGTGACGGGGCTTCCCTTGAAGTATTGTAGCGTAGTTGATAACACTATTGAGAGGAGAACGTAACTCATGACTTATACGGGCTAAAAATCGGTCTTTGGTTTGATTGGCAAGCTCTGCTGCTTCTTTAGCTGCTTTAAGCTCACTCGTTCTTTCTTTAACTCTATCTTCTAGCTCCTCTAATGAGTTTGTCAAATGGTTCGCCATCTGATTAAAGGATTTGGCAAGAGAGCCAAGCTCATCTTTTCGCTTAATTTCTACTTTTCGGTCTAATTTTCCTTCCGCGATCTCCTCTGCTGCTGTAGTCAGTTGACTAATCGGTGCAATCAGATAATTAGCTACTAAGAAAGTCAAAAAACTTACCGCTATCACAGCCACCACAGCTACCAAACTTACTAAACTCTGAAATTCTGTTTGATTAGCGATAAATTCGGCTTTTTGTTGTAAAATAGTAACACTCCAACCGTTGTCTAGAGTAATACTATAGGATATCCAATCAATGCCTTGCTTGTCTCTAAAGGAAAAATTACCACTGCGGCCCTCCAAAATGTTTATAATCGGCGGATAGTGACTCAAGTCTTCCAGTTTATTACCAGACAAGAATGCTGAGTTAGGATGGGCTAGAACTTTACCGTTTTGATCCACCAATAAAGCAGAGCCAGTTTCACCAAACTCAAGTTGACCTATTTGGTTTGCCAGAGCAGAAAGCTCTGTACACAACATAGCTATCCCTGCAACTTCTGATGGTGTTTGCCCAATCGCGGTTGCCATACAGATAGCGGGTTTCATAATTGTACGACTGATGAGACTTTGGTAGGTTACATCCTTACCCGCTTTGGCTCCTAGAAACCAGGGACGGTCTCCATAATAAAGGATTGTGTCACCATCACTACGAGCTACATTAAAACCGTTCAGACCAATGGTGCTTGCCAAATAAAGATTCTCGTTAGTTTTGACTAAATTTTTTAATACTGGCTTTTGTCGCTCTCCGTCCATACTTACTATATCGGGTTGCTGACTCAATTGTTTGAGAGTCGAAACATTCATCTTATCCCACCAGGATACTGTGTTAGCCAACATTTCAGCTTTAGACATCATAGTTCTTTGAGCATCTTGACGCAGTTTGACATCAGCACGATAGCTGGCAAAAAAGATAGCTCCTAACATCGGGGGAATGACACCGAGTAGAACCATTAAAGGAATTCTGAATCGTAAACTGTTCACGAATAACACTTCTCGATATTTTCCAGGTTATAACTTTTTCTTAATGTGTATTATTTACCATAATAGCGGATCAAAAAAGCCCCATAATTATTAATATAATTATTAATACAAAAAATAAACAGATCACAAATTAATTCATTAATATCTTAAAAAAAACACCTTTATTACTCTATGGTACACTTTATATAACCAAATCACATATTGAATCTAAAGCTAGCAACAAAATCTTACAAAATCTTATTTTTATCATTATCGAAGAGAAAATTTCTCCCAAAATCAATTACTTTAAATAACTTTAGAAAAATAACACGCATAGGGTATTTTTTGCCAAAAAATTATTGTAATTAATGTTTATTTATCGAGAAGTTACTAATGCAAAACTTAAACATTCAAAAAACCGAACATCCACATAAAGTTGGTTGGGTGTTCCCAGGACAAGGTTCTCAAAAGTTGGGGATGGGACTAGATTTACTGGTTTACCCTTTTGCTAGGGATAGACTTAGGCAAGCCAAGCAGATTTTAGGTTGGTCTGTTTCTGAAGTGTGTCAAAATAAAGCTCAACTATCTTGCACCCTCTATACTCAGCCATGTTTGTACCTTGTCGAAACCCTTTTGGCTGATATAATGAAAAAAGAAGGCTATCAACCTAATATAGTGGCTGGTTATAGTTTAGGAGAATATGCAGCCATTTACACCGCAGGAGCATTGGACTTTGAAATAGGATTACACCTAATTAAGCGTCGAGGGGAAATAATGAATCGCGCTCCCAAAGGCGCTATGGTCGCCCTAATTGGATTCAATCTAAAGCAACTTGAGCAACAAATTTGCCAAACTCCTAATGTGTGGCGAATCAATGACGACTCAACTGTCGCCATCATTTCTGGAACTTTTGAAGCAGTAGAATCCTTGTTAGACAAGGTTAAAGTCAGGCGTATGATTCGTTTAAAAGTGAGTTGTGCTTTTCACACCCCCCTAATGGAAGCAGCAGCAGCAGAATTTCAGGAAATTTTAGAGTCTATTTCATTTGACCCGCTCAAAGTTCCAGTAGTATCGAGTACGGATCTAGTTCCTACAGTCGAAATAACTAGGTTAAAGAAAAACTTGATTCGGCAAATTTCTCAACCAGTAAAGTGGAGAGCTATATCTGATTTGATAGCGGGACAAGGCACAAAAGAAGTAGTGGAGATTGCCCCTGGAAGCGATCTGATCAAACAAATGAAGCGAGTTTGTCCAGAATTAAGCTTCACTCACATTAGCAATCTCAGAACAATACAGAGTAGAAAACAATGCATTAATGCTTTGCTCAGTGCATAATTTATACCATTTCTATTTAAGTTGGCGACTTTTGACTGACGGGGAGACGGGGGAAGAGCAGGAGCTTACAAGGGTAGGTTTTTTACATTTGATGATTTTGTTTGACACGGTGACGCGGAGACAGGTCAATGGGGAGATTTTTTTAGTCACTTTTAGTATATTTTGAGACAATTACTCATTCTTTTTATACTGAATTAAAGTGTTTACTCGCCTATTTGTTAAAAACCTACCCTTGTGAGGAGGGCAGGAGACCGGGAGATCGATATGTAGCATTAGTTTTTAGAATTGGTATTACCTAATGCAAGATGTCTAATATTTCGCTCTACTTGTCTCAAACCATCAATTAAAAGTTGACGGGACACTATGCGCCAATTTTGTCTAAATCTAATTTACTATTAGATTTGGTAGCTTTTAACATGGCGATGATCGCCGTTTCAGTCTCCGAATTAAGCTGGCGGTCTAAAAGGGCAATTTCTAGGGCTTGAGGTAAAGCCAAAGCTACTACATCGGGGTCTAGTTCTTTCAGTAATCGGTCTATAGACTGAGGAACTTTGAGAGCCGATCTAATTCCTAAAACCATAAACTCATCTAGATTCAAGTTGTGTAGTAGATGAGAGAGGGCATTAGGGTTACTTTTTCTATCTGGTTGACTGATTTGAATTAAATAAGCGAATAATCTTTGTAGTTTGCTGCGTTGTGAAGGCACAATTTGGTTATAAGCACTGACAGAAGAAACAGATTTTTGTTGGTCGAGATTGTGTAGAATTTTCTGCCAGTCATCTGAAACACAGGTAGTAGGCTTACCAACACTAAGAGAAACTTTAATCTGTCCTGATTGATGAGCTAGATGAGTAACTTGGGCTTTTACTCCTAAGTAACTAAGCCATTTGGCAATTGTTGTAACTAGAGTTGAATAAGTAGCTTGAGAATTAGCTAATTGCCGAATTTGACTATCTACCAAAGGACGAACAATTTGTGAAAGCATGATGCTTATCCTAAGATTATAAAGTGATGTGAGTTATACCAATTTTTAAAAAGAACGCAAAAGAGATTTTTAGTAAGGGCGATTGGTAAATCGCCCCAGAGATAGATTAATTGGCAGCAAGTATCAAGTAATTTGGTATTAAATGATAATGGGTTGTGTTACTTTGAAGTTTGTAACTTAAGATTTTGATTAGTTTGAATACCAAAGATTTTTATGCCAAGAGAAATTGCTAATGTTGCCATGTACAAAGTTAAAGATAACCAAAGTAAGTGGTTGCTTTGAAGATGCCAAGCAACCCAAGCCATAGGAGCAAATCCGAATCCTAAAGCAGTTAAAGCAGAATTTCTGAGTTTCCCGCTTTGTTTTAAGCCAATGACATATCCTTCTAGAATGAAAGCACTTCCACCACAGGTTAGAAGTGGCAGTAACCAAGTTATGTAGGCGATCGCAGAATGACTGACATCACCATGATTAGTGAATAAATTAAAAATTGTCTGAGGAAATAAAATAGACACCAAAGCAAACATCAAAGAAATTATCAGACTAGTAACTATACCAACACTTAATAGAGGCATCATCTTTTCAGTTTCACCTTTGCCTCTAAAATTACCAGTTAGTGTTTGGGTAGTAAGACCAATACCATTAACAGTAAATTGGCTCAGAAGTACAATCTGAAGCAACAATCCATTGGCTGCAACCACTTCAGTTCCCATTCCTGCACTGAGGTTAGTAAAAATAGAGTAGGCAGTAATCATTGCCACGTAACGGACTAGAATATTTCCCTTGAGGATTACAGTAGATTTAAGGGCTTGCCAATCAAGCACCTCCTTGAAAGCTGAGGGTAATACTTTCCAGTTGATAGTAACAGCAACTCCCACTAATGCTACTAACAGTGCTAAGTATTGACTTAAAGCTGTAGCGAGTCCAGCACCCATGCTTTCCCAGCCCCATCTATTAATCATCAAGTAGTCTAGGATCACATTTGAACCATTACCCACCAAAGAAATTGCTAGTACTAGAGAACTTTTTTCTTGTCCTAGAAACCAACCAATCAAGACAAAGTTTAGCAGAACCGCAGGTGCGCCCCAAATACGAGCATCAAAGTAGTCAATTCCAAAAGCTTCAATATCTGGAGAACCAGACAAAATCGCAAAACCAAACTTTTGAATCGGGTATTGTAAGACTAGAATTACAAAAGCAATTATTAGAGCCACCAAAGCACTTCTCAATACTGCCAGTAGAATTTTCTTATCGTCTTCTTGACCTACTGCTTGAGCAGTAGTAGCGTTGGTGCTGTTACGAAAAAATTTTAAAATTCGATATAGATAATCAAATAATATACTTCCTAGAATTACTCCTGCCAAATGACGAATATCCGCCAGATGTCCCAGAAAAGCAGTATCACAAATCCCCGCTAAAGGTACCATCATGTTAGAGAGGATACTGACAGTTGCAAGCTTAGAGAATCGAGGCAAGAAACTGCTATAGCGGGGTGGAAGTGACAAAGATAAAAATGATGAATTCATAGACAACCTGTATTTTAGTCGATAGCTGTAAATATGTGACTGGCTTAGACAAATTTAATAGAGAATAACAGAAAAAAGTGAAGGTAGGGTTGAGAAATCAGAAAAAACCTACAACATTTTTCTCCCTACCTTCATTATCCATTAAATTGAGCTTTAAATCGCGCCTAGCAACTAAATCTCAGGTGAGTGCGATACGACGTGCTATTTAGAGAAGGTAAATTCTTCCAATTCATTGACACTAATTGAACCCAAGGTTTGAGACTGTGGTAGTTGAGGTGCGATACGACCCTTCATTGAAGCATAAAGGTCGGACTTTTCTAAAGTTTGGGCTAAAGCGGAATAGGAGTGAGTAGCAACTTCTGTTGTTTTCACATCGTAGGTTTGAGTCACTAATTTGGGATAGAAGCCGATGCTGATGATGGGAACTAAAAGACAAGCTGTAATGAATATCTCTCTGGGTTGAGCATCTGACCAAGTGATATTTTTAGTGGATAGGAAAGAGTTTTCTTTTCCGTAGAAAAGTTCTCGTAACATTGAAAGCAAGTAGATGGGAGTCAAAATTAATCCCACTGCTGATAGGATGACTACCACTGTTTTAAAGCTAGTAGTGTAAGCATCGCTGGTGGTCAAACCTAGGAAAACACTTATCTCTGCTACAAATCCACTCATTCCAGGAAGAGCTAGAGAAGCTAAAGAGCCAGCAGTAAATAAAGCGAAAGTTTTGGGCATTTTCTGCCCCAATCCTCCCATTTCATCGAGCCATAGAGTATGGGTGCGGTCATAAGCAACTCCGCAGAGGAAGAAGAGGCTAGCTGCAATCAAACCGTGAGAAAGCATTTGTAGCATTGCGCCACTCATACCTAACTCGTTAAAGCAAGCAATACCAATCAAGACAAATCCCATGTGAGAAATAGAGGAATATGCCTGACGACGTTTGATGTTAGTCTGTCCAAAGGCAGCCAAAGCACCATAGACAATATTAACTACACCTAAAATAACTAGTACAGGAGCAAAATAGACATGAGCATGGGGAAGCATCTCTATATTCATGCGAATGAGGGCATAACCTCCCATTTTTAGCAATACTCCTGCCAAAATCATGGATATTGGTGCAGAAGCTTCACCGTGAGCATCTGGCAACCAAGTATGGAAAGGAAAGATGGGTAATTTAACACCATAAGCAATTAGGAAACCACCATAAGCAAGAAGTTCCAATACTAAGGGGTAATGTTTGAGAGTTAGGGCTTCCATATCAAAGGTAACTGTATCCCCGTAGAAAGCCATTCCCAAAGCTGCGACCAAAATAAATATAGAAGCTAAAGCAGTGTAGAGGATGAATTTAGTTGCTGCATAGCGACGTTTTGGACCACCCCAAATTGCAATTAGTAGATAGACAGGAACTAACTCTAGTTCCCACATTATGAAAAATAATAGTAAATCCTTAGCAAGGAATACTCCAATCTGCGCACTGTACATAGCCAGTACTAGGAAGTAGAATAAACGAGGTTTATCCTTGACTCGCCAAGCAGCAAAGATTGATAAAGTATTAACCACGCCTGTTAGTATTACTAGAGGCCAGGAGAGGTCGTCAGCACCTATTGACCAACTTAGACCAAGCTGTGGTATCCAAGAATAAGTTTCTACTAACTGAAATGCAGAATTATGAAAATCGTAGTAACGCCAAGAAACGAAGCTAATTAATGCAAAGTCCGCAAGACCTACACCAAAAGCGTACCAACGAACTTTTTTTCCTTCTTTATCTGACAAAAAAGGTATTGCCAACGAAGCTATAAGAGGCAACAGAGTAATTACTGTGAGCCAGGGAAATTGATTACTAATCATAAGAACTTATCCCATAATCATAAGGAACAAAATAAAGAGTGAAGAGATGGTCTTAATAAATTTGAGGATTGATTAACCATCCTGAGTTTTCCTTGTATGAAAGGATAACTTTGATAAATTTGAGGATTGATTTATCATCTTTAACTTGCCTCCATATTAGGCTGACAAAAGTGACAAACCTGTAACAGAAAAGAGTAAAACTCGGAAAGATCTTGTTTTTCAAAATATACATAAAAAAAGTCCAAGATACTCTCCTCTTTAAAAAATGAGTATGATTGGACTTAATTAATTCTTAATTATTCAAATAAGTTATTAGTTGTTGGTTACTCCTTAAAGCTACTAACTATTAATATCAATCCTGACAATTAATTACACATCGGTTTTACTGGGAAAATTTCCCCGCAGAGGGATATTTAATTTATATATAGCGATTATTTAGAGAAATGGTCTAATGCCATATCCAATAAGAAAAGAAAACCCGAGATAGCAATAAGCATAATTGGGGACTATTTGTTGCTAAATATTTCAGTTTTACTGCTCTATCAATATACTTAATAATCTAGTTTCTTGATTTTTTACTGCCTGGGCTAAATTATAACAGCCCCCCACGAAAGCAGTTTAATCAATATCATTAAAACATTTTTTAGGCGATCGCCATAACTATAGCGATCGCCATTTTGGAGCATTATTTTCTGAAGATACATCAAGAAAGCCACTATTCAAATTACTAATAAATATCTGTCTGTGCTTAAGGGATAGCTAGCATCTAGTCATAAGAATCGGGGGCAAAGACGATTAGCATAGTCAGTATGGGGGGTATTAAGATGATGGTGATTCCAAAGACAAATAACATATAGTCCTCCTAGAAAAGATATAAGGGCAATGAAGGCGATTAAACAGCTTTTTAAAGGTGGAATTCCTAGAGGTGGCTGTACAGACCAGACAACAGTAAGAAATAATTTTTTTATATTAGAGGTAAGAAAAATCGAGGAATTGCTCAACCCCTCTACTTTGGCGGGAGTGAGAAGGGGTTGATTAAAAGCTATGATGTTGGAATCAGAAGAAATCTTATTCGTTCATTTCTTTTAAGGTAGCTACAGTAGAAGCAGACATCTGGCTGAGGTATCTAAAGATCCAATATTTGGCTATTGTGTCCATAACAACAGGAACTGTAGCAATAAATAAGTTAATTGCACTCTCGTTAGCAGCAATTCCTAGGTGATTAGCTAAACTTTCTAGCAAAACTTCCCAACCGTGAGTTGAGTGGAAACCCACAAATATATCTGTAAACAGAATAATCGCAAAAGCTTTAGCAGTATCACTCAGACCATAAATAATTTTATCTATGAAAGATTTGAGTTTAGCGATATCTGCTTTTCTGACGAAGAGTACCAGAGCAAAAGCCATTATACCAATAAAATCTGCAAAAACATTACTAATGGCATTGATACGTCTTCCTTCATACTCTTCAGCAATTTCATTGGCTTTTTCCCGAACTTTATCTTCCATCACTTCTGGATCGATTGGTGGAGCTCCTTTTAACATCTGCTCCATCTTCATTTCTTCTTCGTAGGTGTTAAGTTCTACGAGAGCTTCTTCCTTCCATTCTGAGTTTAATTTATTCAGATTAAGGACTACTTCTTCTCTAGTTTGGGTTTGTTCTACGATTGGTTTAATTACCAGATTTTTGGATACTTGCTGAGTCAAAATCGGAATTACTATCAGCAATGCCAGTAGCCTTATAGCAACAACAGTGATTTGCCTGGAACGGCGAAACTCATCAAGTATCTGTTGTTCCGACTGCTGAGGATTGAGTTCTTGTGAGATTTGGTTAAAGGCTTTGCTAACCGAAGTATTGAAGATTCCTTGACCAGAACGATTATTTGGCTGACGGCGTTGGGAAGGTGGAGCTAAATTAGGATTTCTAGCAGGTTCAATGCTAGATGGGACATCTACTATGTTTGTTGGAGATAAGGGGGACTGTCCTCCACCTTGCTGGGGTACAGTGGTTAAGGCAGATGCTTGATTTTGTGTCATGGTGTAGTTAGCCAATACACCTTCCACAAAAATAAGCTTTTCTAAGCTATTAGAACCGAGATTACCAGAAGCAGAACTACTAGCGTTAAATTCTTGAATTCTGCTCTGGAGAACTTCTAAGTTCTTTTGCATTTCTGCTCGCAAGCGGTCATTAGTTAGAGATTCAACGGGTACTCTATAGCCACTAAAATATTGATTCTCAATTGATTTAATTCTGGAAGCAGCTTCATAAGCTTCTTTTAGCGATCGCTCGGGATTGCCAAAAATTTGCTCTTTAAGTTGGCTGAAAGGAGATCTTTGATTAGAAGAAGCAGATGTCATAGGTCAACTAATAGTAAAGGTAGAACTGACTTTAACTTGAACTATATAAACAAGAGACAGAAATATCCTGCCATAATTCATACGATTAATAATTGATGGGATTTTATGCTGTCACAGTATCCTGCTTTTCTGATGAATATTCACCGAATTCAGGTGCTTGTTAACAGATCAATATCAACGATGATTCTTGTAGCGTATTCTCTGGGGAACAAAAGAAAGACTATCAGCTTCCAACTGGGTAGTAATTCTCGCACCAGCAGCTACATATTTTCCGTCGGACAGATGTACACCCATTGGTAAAGTGTGACAATTAACTGTAGAAAGTTTTTTGTTAGTGGTAACTAGCCTGAGCTTGGGAGTAACCATAGAAATCTCTCCGTACTGGATAGCAATAACTATAGATAGACTATAGATTGATTGATTTCAGTATTTAGATTAAGTAATTCAAGGTAACAAACTCGGGACAAGAAAGTAACAAATTGGAGACAAGACAGCTAATCAACACCTTAAACCCCTGCTCACCAGAGGTTTAACTTAGATTTTCCATCCCCACAAAAATATCAATGGACAAGGGCGCAAAAACCAAGGTTTCAGACTGTGCCTTATTTAGGGACTTGCGCTTTATTAAAATACCAGCCTTTAAACTAATTCATTTGACTTCATAGCTCCTACGGCTAACTGATGAAGGCTGGTATTTTAATTTTTTGCTCCTTCCTTACATGAAAACCGCTATAATTCTTGTCTTACCACGCTTCAAAGTAGGGGAGCTAGCTTTAAAATAATTAAAAAATTCCTAACCTAATCCCTATATTAAGTATTTATGTACTAAATAAAACCTCAGTTCAACGCCAAAAAAACTACCTACAATAGCAGATTGAATTGAATTTACTCAATAAAAAAACTGGTTTTTTATCTTAATATCTGGTAACATTTCTTTAGGGATTAATAACCTCTTTTCTACAATTTAACATTTTAATACTATGCTTCTTTTTGATAAAGAAAATTTAATTTATAAAATACTGAATATTAAGTCAATTTATGTAGTTACTGGTAGGCTAGAACCTAGCAGTAACTCTAACTAGTATTTATCTAATATGTCAAGTTTGTCCAATTAGTAAAGTTAGAAAAGAGAGGTTTATCTTATTTTTATAGAGCTTTTTTCATAAAAAATTATTATGGTAATATCCTAAACTTTTATCAAAAGCGGGGGAATAACTATTTAGTTTTAGTATTTTATAGTTCTTGGTAATTTATAGACGCTATTTTTGACTACCAATAGATAACAAATAAGCCATAAAAGATGCTTTGAGAGGTGTATAATGAAGCTTTTGTTAGTGGAAGATGATTGGGAAATTAGTGAATTGCTCACAGAGGTTTTAACAGAGCAACAATATGTAGTTGACGTAGCTCCTGATGGACTGGCTGGCTGGGATTACGTAAAAGCTTTTGATTACGATCTAATCCTGCTAGATGTGATGTTGCCCAAACTGGATGGCTTCAGTTTTTGTCGTCAGTTGAGAGACAGAGACTACAAAATGCCGATTATGATGTTGACTGCGAAAGATACCACTACAGAAAAAGTAGAGGGACTGGATGCAGGGGCAGATGACTACGTGGTCAAACCTTACAAATTAGACGAATTATTGGCACGGATTCGCGCTCTACTACGTCGAGGGATAGCTTCTGAGTCTCCTGTTTTAGGGTGGGGAGACTTGTATCTGGATACTAATACCTGTAAAGTAACATACGAGGATAAAACCTTAAAACTAACACCTAAAGAGTATCGTTTATTAGAGCTTTTTATGCGTAATGGCAATAAGTTGTTAAGTCGTAGTAAAATTCTTGAAAAACTATGGTCTTTTGAAGAACCCCCAGATGAAGATACTGTAAAAGCTCATATCAGGCGTTTGAGGAAAAAACTAACAAAAGCTGGAGCCTCTGATGATTTCATTGAAACGGTTTATGGGTTGGGTTACCGCCTCCAACAGAACCTCTAGCCAGGGCTTTTTAAACCTGCGGAAACGGATATTAGTAGCTTATTTGCTAGTAATGGCAACTATCCTAGGAATTTCTGGAACTGCTCTCTACGTTTTTTTTAATACAAGTCTGAATCAACAGTTAGACCATAGGCTGCTTACCTTAGCGCAAGCAGCCGTTCCTAGTTTAGATACAGTTAAGTTTGAAGGTCGTCAAAGTCTAGATCGAGACATTCCCTGGCGCGCTCTTTTTTATAATCGAGAACAAAGTTTAGAATGGTTTGATGTTAAGGGGGAACTTCTAGCCAGAGAAGGAGACACTTTTCCGCGATTGCCCCTAGTTAAAAAGTCTTTAAATGAAAGTTCACCCGTCTTTGAACAAGAAAATCAAATCCGTAGTGTAACTATAGCTGTCTATACCAGTATAGAACAAAAAGAGCTTCTCAAACTAAAAGGTTATATTCGTGCTAGTGAATCTGTCAGCAGGATAGATACAACCTTAAATCAACTAAAACTAGGATTGTGGTTGGGAGGAGGCACAGCCTTATTTTTTATTAGCATCAGCAGTATTTATCTAACTAATCAAGCTTTTAAGCCTACTCTACAAAGTTTTCAGCAGCTTAAACAGTTTATGGCTGAAGCTTCTCACGAGTTACGGAATCCTCTAACTAAAATCAACTTCGCGACAGAGGCTCTACTAAGCCATCCAGACAAAATCAGGAGAGTTTCAGACCTGAGAAAGCTGGAAATGATTAAAAACTCTGCCGATCAAATGAAGCAACTGTTAGAAGATTTGCTATTTTTAGCTCGTACTGATTCTATGCCCAGTTCTAATAGTAGTTGGGATGGTTCTATTCTAGCTCTCTCAGAACTACTACTGCCCTTAGTAGATCAGTTTCAAGCATTAGCTAATCATAAAGGGATTAATTTTGAGACACAACTCTTGGATGGTATAGCGGTCAAAGGGGATCCATCCCAATTAAATCGTGCATTTTCCAATCTGTTAGAAAACGCCCTTAAATATACTGAGACTGGTGGAATAATATCTCTTAATTTAGAGCAATCCAAAGGAAATGCGATAGTTTCTGTAGAAGATACTGGTATTGGTATCGATCCAGAACAATTGCCCTTTATTTTTCAGCGTTTCTGGCGAGCGGAGCGAGTACGTCGGGAACAGAGAGAGGGTTTGGGATTAGGACTAGCTATAGTCCAAGCAATTATTCAGAAACACAAAGGGAAAATTACTGTCAAAAGCGAGATTAATGTGGGAACTTGCTTTAAAATCTATCTTCCGTTGGTTTGACCTATGAGGAATGAATGATGAGGGACTGCGAGTGAAGCAAATAGTTTGGGGCTGATATTAAGTATGAGGGACTGCGAGGGAGGAAATTGTTTCGCTCTAATTTAGGGATTAGCCTTGGAAAAAAGAGGAAAATTTTTTGATTTGATATGTTCAATATCAAAAGTTACAGCTTTTTATCCCTGTATTCTGTGACCAAGATTTATACTGAGTATCCGCAAGGCATTGCCTTGCGGATACTCAAATTTATCATTTTATTCTTTGGGTTTTTCTTTGCGTCTTTGCGCTGAAGGGGGAGACAATATTATCCTATGACAACGCAACTTATTATTAGAAGATAATTGGGCAGTTTTTAAGTGTAAATCTTGATTAGTTTCGAGTTTGTCATTATTCCAACCCGAGTTTGTAACTTTTTCTAACCTAATATTAGAGTAGTCAGCCAGTAATAAAAAGTCTTTAAGGCCGCCTGAAATTTTCCCACTTCATTTTTATGTTTCAAAATTAAACTTTTGACCAAAACCCCTGTGATGTCTCTAATTAGCATTTCCACCCAAATCCTTAACCGAGGTTTTGCCTTTAGCCGAGGTTTTTCCCTACCACGAAGGCGTTTACTACTTACCTATCTAATCGCCATGATTAGTATCTTAGGAATCTCGGAAGTATCTTTATATTTTTTTCTTATTGGGAATCTAAATCAACAATTAAATCGAGAGTTGCTTACTTTAGTACAAGCAGCTGCTCCTAGTCTAGATAGAGTCAAAAGTGAAGGTATCCAAAGCCTAGATCGGGAAATTCCTTGGCGCGATCTTTTCTCTAACCAAGATTATAGTCTAGAATGGTACGACTCAGAAGGAACACTTCTAGCAAGAAAAGGAACTAACTTCCCCCTTGCGCCTCTATTTCAAACCCTTTCGCCTGAAAAATTAACAGAAAATTCTCCTGTATTTCAACGTCAGGGTCAAATTCAGACAGCAACAATTTCTGTATATGCCAAAAACCCAGACGAAACAAGCCTGATGCTAGAAGGCTATATTCGCGCTGGTGAATCGACCCAAGAAATGGAACTTATCCTGAATAAACTACGATTAGGGCTAGGTTTGGGTGGAACTACAGCTTTGATTTTGGTCAGCATTAGCAGCATCTATATCACTCAAGAGGCTCTTAGCCCTATGGAACAAGGGGTTTATACACTCAGAAAACTTACTTCTGATGTTTCTCATCAGCTACGCACACCCCTGACTAGGATTAGTATTGCTACAGAGATTTTGCTTAGTAAAACCGACCAAATTCAGCCAGATGAAGCCAGAAAGCTGAGTATTATTAATACTGCTGTAGATCAAATTAAGTGTCTGGTTGAAGAACTGTTGTTTCTAATTCGCATTGACATGACATCTAACCTGAGAGAGTTAGAGTTTTCTCGTGTCTCTTTAAAGCCACTGCTAAAAACTTTAGAGGAAAAATTTGAGGTAATTGCCCAAAGCAAAGGAATTGATTTCCAAACTCATCTACTTAGTAAGGTTTTCGTTAGGGGAGATAGTGTCCGATTAACTCGTCTATTTACTAATCTGTTAGAAAATTCCTTTAACTATACTGACTCAGGTGGAAGTGTTTTTTTGTCTATGAAGTTGTCTGGTGGAAATGTTATTGTTTCTATTCGAGATACTGGTATGGGGATAGCTGCTGAAGATGGGTCATACATTTTTCAGGGTTTTTGGCGAAGCGAATCAGCAAAAATTAGACAGTCAGAGGGTTTTGGCTTGGGACTGACAATAGCTCATGCTATTGCCCAGCAACATCAAGGCAAAATTACTGTTACTAGCGAAATAGGAGTGGGTAGCTGTTTTCAAGTACATCTTCCTTTAGTCTGATTTTGGACAACCAAAATTAAATTATTTGTAGTATTTTTGTTGCGATAAATTTGGCTTGCTTCTTCTTGGAACTAAGTGTGATCCATTATGCTCAGGACTGCGAGATTGTCCAGTAACAGTAAAATCAGCATCTTGAGTTACAACAATTAATTTAGCTGCGGTTAAAATATTTAGAACATTCTCTACTAATTCAGGAGGATATTTATCAGTTAATAGTTCTTGTTTTGTAACGCGACGGCGAGTATCTTCTATACCTTCTCCTAATTGAGTTAATTGTAAAAAAATCCATCGAGCAATTTTTTGGCTTTCGGAATCTAAACTCTGATAAGTAGCTTCTGCTTTTTGTTCTAAAGCTGTTTTAATTCCGCCAACTTGTTGCTGATAAGATTGTAAAGTAAGTATTCCTTTTTCTTTATCGCGATATTCCCACAGTTGTTCTAAGACAAATTGCAGTAAAGGTAAGTTACCAGTAGCCTTTTCTAACTCTTCTAACAAAACTTCTACTAATTCTGCTTCTACTTGTAAACCTACTGCTTGAGCAGGTTTAATAATTACATCTCGATAGTCATCATTCTCCGACTAATTTTAATTCCCTGTTCTAAGGTTAGCAAAGATTCTCCTGTAGAATTTTCTATAACTTTGCCTCGTATATATAATAAAGCTACAGTATTTTCTAAAGGGTGAGTATCTAAAAATATATCTGATTTTGTATCATCGTTATCATGAGATTGCAAACAATTTTGAATAGCTAGTTTCAAGTCAGGTAAATTTCTTCCTTGAGGATGCCAGTATTGTAAATCAAATCCTCCTACAGTACCTAAAACTTGACTAATCTCTTGAGTTATTTTTCCTTGATTATAACCTTCAATTACTAAAGCTTGCCGTAGAGAAATATTTTGAGTAGATGTATCTTTTAAGCCTAAAACTAATTCTCCTACTGCTTCCACAATTAACTTAGGAGTTTGCAGGGGATTTTCTTGTTCTAAATTCCCCTCACCTCGTCGAGATTTTTGCTGATTAATCAAGCGACGCTGTTGATTTAATTTATCAATATATTGCAGGGTATTATGATAGATATATTTATACAAACTATTAACTTCAATTACCCCTTCGGAGTCGGCTGCATACCCTTGTAAACCTTTAATTAAGTAATAACTAAATAGCCAGTGACCTAGTTCGGGAAATTCCCAAGAACGTTACTCAACATCGCAAGATAACAATCCATAAAATCCTTTACTGTAAGCACTGCGTCTCTGCAAAATATCTACTAACTGAGAACTAAGATTAGAAGATACAATGCTATTATTTTGTGGATTATTAACTAGTGTTTTAAAAGGAAAATTATTAGTACTTCTTAGATTTAAACCACCGCTATGACAAGCATCTAAAATAATTATCTGTTTTCCTGCTTGACAAGTTGCTAACTGGTCTAATATGTCTATTACTCTTAATCCTGTTGTTGTGAGCTTATCTGGGTTTATTACCGTATCTTCTAAACAGAGAAATACCTGTTGGGTATTAGGTTCTAAAATACCATGTCCAGAAAAATAAAATAAAATAGTATCTTCAGGTTGAGCTAAACTGGTAATTTGTTGTAATTCTTGAGTAACTGTAGCTAATTGTGGAGGAAAATTATTTTGAGAATGAGCAATAATTATTTCTGTTTTAGGAAACAATTTCGTTGTTCCTCGTAAAGCATCACCCAAAACCTGACAATCAGCTACAGCATAAGGAATAGGATTTAACTTACTATCTTGATACTCTCCTACTCCTATCAATAATAACCATAACTTAGCTTCTCCTTGTTGTAATTGTTTAACGTTCTTTCGTCCTTTTGGCATAGATTAAGATAGCTATAGATAGGCTAAAACCGTAATATTTCGCGGTCATAATTATCTGGTAAAGGTTCTGTTTCCCAGACTAATCCTTCTCCTGATTCTAGTTCTACTACTACTACTAATTGTCCGACTGCTGTAGTAGCAATATCTTCATTATCTTCAAATTCTTCTAATTCTTCAGTGAGGAGTCGTAACTTAAATCCCCCAGGAATCAAACCCCCAACTTGTAAACTTTGTAACTCAAAACGCCAAACATTAGCTTCCATATCTTCTGGAATAATTCTTAACTCGTAAACTTGACCAGCAATAGTTAACTGACGAGATAAATAAGTTAAGGGTGCTGCTTCTTGAATATCTCTAGCTAAACCAGCTTGGAGTTGAGAGTTACGCCAACCAAACCTTTGTGTGAATTCGTCAATACCTGTTTGTAACCATTGCTTAACTGACGGGAAAGCTGATAAACCTTCTCGCATTCGATAAAGATTTTGTCGCCAACCACCATGTTCTAATAATGCGCCCCAAGTAGAGAAAGGAACAGTACGACGAGGAAAAATAACCCCAGGATTTCCCAAACGTTGAATTAAATTATTGGCTTCAATCAAAGATAAACTAGGAAGAGGACTAATCTCGCTACGAGTAATTCTTTCAGGGAACAACTCTTCTGATATCAATAAAACAGTCAAGTCATCTTTTAAATCTATTTCTGCTAGAGAATAACTCCTGTCTCGACTGACATAGCTTCCTCTAGTTTTTAGTTGCTGATGAGTTGTATATCCCCAAACTCGCAACCAACCTTCTTCTGTATCAATTTGAACTGCTAAATAATAGTCTGCTATCCAACCAGGAATATCTATCCACTCTTGGGGGACTCTCAATTCTTCAGTGTCAAAATGTTCTTCGGGAATTAAGACCAAACGTTTATGATTAATTTCTATTGCTGTCCCGTTAACTACAGACCAGATAGTAGGTAAAGTAGCTATGCTAGGAAAAACTTGGGGTGAATTAAAAGAATGTTCAGTTGCTTCTGTTTCCAGCCAAGGTAAAAATATAGCTAAACATAAGTGATTCAGATAAACTTGTCGGCGATTCAGAGAATTAGTTAAAGCTTGAGAGTAATCCCAACTTTCTTGAAGTTGCGCTTCTGTTATTTCTAGCCATAAATGAGCGGTATTAGCGATTGTCATTACCATATCTTTTCTTTAATTAATTACGAGATTATGCTGAATTTTAGTTTATTTTATCTGGTTAATTACGTAGATTTGCGTAGTAGTTTTGTAACCATTCTTTGAGCAAAATATTTACAGTATCCACTATGTTATCGGGGTCAAAATTATGCGTTTTTTGATTTTTTGCCCAGGCTACTAAAGCTTTAAGTAATTTTTGAGATCCGCTATTTATTTGACGACTAATTTTATATTGTTTCTTTTTATCTCCTAATAACTGCTCCGCAATTTCTGTTTGAGTTAATCCTTGACTGTAAAGTAATTTGAGATATTGTTTTTGTTCTGGTTTTACTTTTTCTGCTAAAGCATTTTCTAAGACAGATTTAATTTCTTGTTGCAGATTACTAATTGTTACTTGTTCTTGTTGTGCGATTACATCATCTAACAAAGAACCAGCTTCATCATTAGATATATTATCCTGTAACTCTACCCCTGCTTGTTCGACTATGGGAGCATTAAGAGATATTTGCTGAGGATTGTGATAATTGCGGATTGCTTGGGCGGTTTCTTCTAATCTTTCTTGAATATCTTGTAAGCTTAATTCTTGTCCTGAATTAGATAATTGACTTAATCTTTCTTGATTGTAAAGTTGAGTAATAGCTTGCCAAGTATCAGCATCAGGAGCGGATAATTTCTGATTTATTTTAGCAGTTTTAGGACTATATAAAGCCTTAAAACAATCTCTTAATAATAAATAAGATTCAATATCTTGAGAGGATAAACCACGAATTTCTAAAGCTTTGCTCCATAATTTGATACTACTACGCCTTAATAAACTCCAATTACTGTGACAGGCTGCTTTATTAGCCTTACGTAATTCTTCCTTAATACTATTTTTAAAGATAGGTAGAGCAAAAGCTGCTAACCCAGAGCCATATTGAGAATTAAACCGCTTTAATACATGGTCATAAACTTGATTTTTAAATCCAATCTGGAAATACTCTTGTAGCTTATCCCATCTTTGAGCAGAATCTACTTTTTTAGATTGATCGTAGGCAGCTTTATAAGCGGTTTCCTGTAAATAGGCGTAAAGATGTTCTTTAGCTAAGGTTTGAGGCTGTTTAAACCATATTTGATGCCAGTATAAAGCCCAAAAATTACCTTCTGTGGGAGGAGAGGAATGGTTTTGTAAGCTTTTTTCCATGCTGCGACGCAATCTTAATTGAGAAACCCACACAGCAGTAGATTCCTGAAATTGCAGGAAACTAGCAAACATTTCTACTACATCATTACGAGGCTTCATAGTGGATTTTGATAATTTTACTGATTCGGTTTTTGTAATTAATTATGAGGGAAAAACTGCATAAATTCCAAAATTGCAACGGACTTTATAAGTGGAAACGCAGAAAACAAAGTCTAATATGCAGTTATGTATAGAATATATTTGGATGCTAGTTATCAACAAAAAATTCAACGCGCAGGAATAGCGATTATAATCATATCTCCTCAAGGGCATACTAAAATTATTCGAGGAGTTGTGAAATCTCAAGATAATAACATAGCAGAAATTAAAGCTTTACTTGTTGGCTTAAACCATTGTCACCGCCAAAAACTGAAAAATCTCATTTTTTATACCGATTCAAAATTAGTTAGTAGAATTAGGCAATTAAAGAATGGTAAATATAAGCAACAAGCTTAAAAAATTAGGCAATTTATTTCTCAATATAAGTTTAAAAAACTACATATTAACTGGATTGCAAGAGATAAAAATGTGATTGCAGATACTATAGCTAGAAATTGTCTCATTAATTATCAATCAGTTTAATTTGTTTACATTATTGACATCTAATTTAAAAGAATATTAAATACCAGTTGTAAATATTTAAGTTTACTCATAATCATAATAACGATATTTATAACTAAACTAAACTGAACTTATTAGCAAGATTGGCTATGAAAAAATTTACTCGGATTATTACTAGTCTATTATTGTCTTTTGGTATATCTTTGTCTGCTACTAGTGTAGATAAACAAGAATTCAAGCAAGTATTAGAAACTAAGCATTGTCCAGATTGTAACTTAAGTAATTTGATAAATTTAACTAGAAAAGACTTAAGAAATGCTAATCTAATAGGAGCAAATTTATCAGATAGCTGGCTACATCAGAGTGATTTAAGAAATGCCGATTTAAGCAATAGTAACGCACGTAGAACTAGATTTAATAATACTGATTTAAGGGGAGTCAATTTTAGTAATGCTGATGTTACAAGTGCGAACTTTTGTGGTGCTGATTTAAGAGGAATTAATTGGCAAGGCGTGATCTATGATAATACAACTCAATGTATGCCTTCTAATTTATCAACATCTAGTACAATAACTGCCAGTAATACCAATCTTAGTGGCTGGTAATTCCACTTCTCCTGCATTTGCGAGTAGGGGGAAAGAGATGCCAAACTCCTACTTGGATTGTGTCAGGGGGTGGGGGTGATTAGGGGAAATAAGGGTAAGAAGTTGCGATTGTTATTAGCTTTTTTGAACTCGACTGTTAATGGGTGAGAAACGGTATAATTTACCCTTCTCAAAGTCAATTTATGAATTGACCCTAGAAAATTCTCTGGACTTATCTTGAAATCAATAAATAGGGAGTAGAGCTCTGATTTTCGCCTCTTTTTTTTGACAACTGCAAAACGAGACAAAAGTGCAACAGATTGTAAGGTAAGAAAACTTTTTATTCTAGAAACAGCAATTGCTCCACGTTGAATAAGTTAATTGGTTCTATAGTGATTCTGGGGACAATATTTCCTATTATTGCTCAACCACAATCTTTAACTCCTAAAGCTCAAACCTAAAGAGCGATCGCTCTTTAGGCTAGGTTCTAGTCTGGTGGATGCTTTTGGTGGGTATAGCGGTGATATTATTCAAGGGGATTTAATAGACATAATATGTTACAAAAGAGTGTCAGACCGCGCAAATGTTTTAATATAACTACTAGAACTACTACTTTGTTGTTTCTGATCGTTGGTTTAACATTTTTCTACGGGGAAAAACTAGATAGGCATTCTCAAACCTCTTCTCAGTATATTGAAACTATAGACTATTCCCTCTTGCAATCTGGTGATTTGATTTTTCGGCAAGGAAACGGGTTACTCAGCCAGATATTATCATCAAAGGATCAAAACTCTCAATTTTCTCATGTTGGCATCGTCAAAATTGTCCGCAATCGTCCTTTTGTCATTCATGCTTCTACAGGACAGCCTTGGGGAATTGATGCAGTGGTTAAAATGGACTCTTTAGAGGATTTTTTGCAAAAAGATTTGGCTTCAGCAGTAGCAGTATATCGTCTGCATCAAGAAAATACCCTCTTGGCAGAAAATGCAGCTAATCTTGCTTATCAATATAGTCTTAAACAAATTCCCTTTGATCCGGAATTTAGCTTAAAAAGTGACGATAAATTCTATTGTACTGAGTTAGTCTGGAGAGTTTATTTAGAGGTGGGAATTGACTTAGCAGACAGCAGGTTTTCTCAACTATCTATTCCTTTTGGTCAGGAATTCTATTTATTACCTAGTGGACTATTATCTTCTAGGCATCTAGAACAAATTTATCAATTGAAATCATACAATTAGGTAACAACTTATGAAAAGAAGAAAATTCATCTTAATCGCTATTTTAACTGGTTCTTCTACTTTGGTGTCTAGCTGCTTTAAATCAAGCCCAGCTAAAAGAGTTGAGAAATTTACACGCTTAATGGAAAAAGGAAATGTCAATGAAGCTATGACCTTTTTTTCGGTCAACTTTACCAAAATTTTAGGTGAGGATAAAACTCGTTTAGCTTTGTCTGAAGGAGTTAAAGAAATTCAGCGAAAAGGTGGCATTAAATCTTTTACAGTTAATAGTGAAACAATTACAGGTGATTTAGCTACGGTCAAATATACCGTTGAATATGAAGATGGTAGCCAAGAATATAACGAGGTTGAACTAGTTAAAGAAAATGATGAATGGAAAATAAGTCCTAGTAAGTAATACCGTGAAGGCGAAAACTCCCGATAAAAACGCAGGTAGTTCATCCATACAATAGGCGATCGCTATTGGTGGGAACATTAATAATAAAGTCCCATAACTGTTGACAAGGTTGATCTCAAACTAAGAACATACTTTAAGAAACCAGATTTTTTTTACATCTTGGATGCTTTGGCGTTGGCGAAGCAAGATCATGCTTGGAATTTATGAAAACAAGAGGAAAAATGCTGATTATGACAGGCAAAAAGTTGCTTCGTAGTTTAACTAAGACAATTTTGTTAATTGTAATTGTGATTAGTTGTTTAACTTGCGGGTGGCAACATCAAGCGATCGCTGGACTAGCTCAGGGAGATGCTATTACCGATCCGAAAACCATACTTAGATATGCACTCCCCATTGATAACGATATGGTTAGAAGACTACAGGGAGATATCGAAGATTTGTCGCGACAGCTACGGGTCAAAATGTGGGGCAGAATTAATAGAGATATTAAAGATGCTGCTTTTGTACTTAGAGTGCGTCGAGATAAAATTATGGCTGGAGTTCCCGAAGCAGCACAGCCTAGGGCGGAAATCTTGCTAGACGAACTTACTACAGGGGTTGAAGAACTCAAAGAGCTAGCAAAAGATAGAGATCGAGAAAGTCTTTACATCAACAGAAGAAAACTACTGGACATTATCACCGAGTTAGAAGAATCTATGGTGGTGGGATATCCCTTTGAAATTCCCGAAGAGTATGCCAACTTACCCCAACTTTTGGGAAGAGCTACTGTAGAAATGACCACTAATAAAGGGGACTTGACCATAGTTATTGACGGTTACAGCGCGCCTATCAATGGTGGTAACTTTGTTGATTTGGTCAATAGAGGTTTTTACGATAACTTAGATTTTAATCGTGCAGAAGAGTTCTATATTCTGCAAGGGGGCGATCCTCCAGGTCCGGAAGTTGGTTTTATCGATCCTGAAACCGAACAATATCGCGCTATACCTTTAGAAGTATTAGTTCCAGGGGATTCTGAGCCTGTTTATGGAGTTACCCTAGAAGAGTTGGGGCGGTATTTAGATACTCCTGTACTACCTTTTAACGCTTATGGCGCGATCGCACTAGCTCGTCCAGAAGATGACCCCAACGGTGGTTCATCTCAATTCTTCTTCTTCAAATTCGACACAGAATTAACTCCCCCTGGTTACAACCTGATGGATGGGCGTTATTCCGTATTTGGTTATGTGGTAGAAGGTAAAGAAGTTCTGGAAGAATTAACTGCACAAGATAAAATCATTTCCGCTAAAGTGGTCAAAGGTCTGGAAAATTTGGTTCAACCAGTTTGATAAGTAAGGGATGAGGGATTCAGAAGTAATAAGTAATAACAATCAATCCCCATTCCCTATTTACCAAGATTATGATATCCGCGCACTATAGTAGAGACGCTTCTCATCGCGTCTCTACTTGCTATTAACTTATTCTTCCTTCCTCAAGCACAATTCCTATGAAACTAGTAAAAGATATTGGGGAACAGGGTCTATTACAAAAACTACAGCCTTTTTGTCCTGATGGAGTAGTAGGGGATGATGCAGCAATATTAGATATAGACCCGAATCAGAAATTAGTTGTAACTACAGATGTTTTAGTAGATGGAGTTCATTTCAGCGATCGCACTACTAGGGCTTTTGATGTGGGTTGGCGTGGTGCAACAGCTAATTTATCAGATTTAGCAGCTATGGGGGCGACTCCTGTAGGTATTACTGTCGGATTATCTTTACCAGGAGATGTCCCTGTCTCTTGGGTAGAAGAGCTATATCAAGGATTAAATAGTTGTTTAAGTCAATATCAAACTCCTATTGTGGGAGGGGATATCACTCGCTCCAAAATAATTACTGTTGCTATCACAGCTTTCGGTCAAGTTGCAGCAGATAGTATAATTCGCCGTAGTAATGCCAGAGTGGGAGACGCGATTATTATTACTGGTTATCATGGACTATCAAAAGCAGGATTAGAATTGTTACTAAATCCTCAACTGGGTAAAAATCTAGCTTCTGAGGAAAAAGAGTTCATTATTAAAGCCCATCAACAACCTAATCCTAGACTAGATTTACTTCCGACACTAGAAGCAGCAAATTCTGACATAGCTATAGCAGGAATGGACAGTAGCGATGGTTTAGCTGATGCTATTAGCCAAATTTGTCGCTTTAGTGGAGTAGGAGCGATTATTGATGGTGATAATCTACCAATACATCCGATTTTGCTTAAATTAGGCTCTTATGACCAAGCAACAAAATGGACTTTGTGGGGAGGAGAAGATTTTGAACTAGTTTTATGTATGCCTTTTCCTCTGGCTGCTACCGTAGTGAATAGCCTAGGAACAAGTGCCAAGATTATTGGTAAAACAATATCAGAAGCAAAAGCTATTATAAAATATAAAAATAAAAAACCAGATAATTATAGAAATTTATCGATGAATAATGCAAATTTTCAACACTTCTGAGGTAATTTTGCTTATTTATACCTGATTTTTCTGGATCGCTCCTTTGACTGATGAAGTCTATGATGGTGTTGGTATAAATTTGACAAAAATGGGCATTCTATTTTATAAGGAGTAGTTCCAACATTTTGTCAATCTGTTCTATAGCAGAAAAGCATAATATGGGGATTATTTACGGTAAAAAATCTTTCAAGACAGCACTGAAGACAGAAACTTAAATATTCAGTCTGTGGTAATGGGAAATTATTGTAATTTCGCTGCCTTGAATAATCTTAGCTCCTCTATAGAGCAAAAGTATTTGGCGGATAAGATGCAACACTTAGCAGAATCAATCGAAATCGAACAAAAAATCCTGAGACTAATATCTAGCTCCCATTCTTTAACACTAATGAAACAACTTGCTAGGGTTCTATCAGAGCTATTTAACGCTGATGGTTGTGGCATTATCTCGGGAAATATTGAGCAAGTCAATAATTTAGACATCAATTGGTGGCAAAATGGACATTTTTCCCCTGTGGAACTAGATGTATTAGTCCAACAGCTACTACAAGATAATTCTGCCACTATTGAGCCTAGGTTGAACAACAACATCAGCCTAGAAACTCCAGGACATTTCTTCTCTCAGATATCGTCATTGCACATCATAACTAGCTTTCAAGGAAAAACTAACGGTGCTGTAGTGCTTCTCAAAAGCCAATCTTATAAGTGGACTAACTCCGAAATCCAATTACTGGCAAAAATTTCAGATTTAATGGCGATCGCAATTTCTCAAGTTCAATTACAGCAAACAGCTAGGACTAAAACTCAATACCATAACCTTTTGAGTCGTATTACTCAAGCAATTGGTCAAAGCTCGGAAATTGAAGTCCTTTTCCAGCTAGCTCTATCCGAAATCGGTCAGGTGCTTCAGATAAATCGGAGCAAAATTTTAACTCTCAAGTATCAAAACCCCTTATTTGCTCAACAAAATTCACAAAATTCTATTAAAGCAACAGTAAAGATTGCGGATAGATGGTCGAATTCCGCTTCTGAAGCTGACGAAGTCGAAACAGTTACTTTTCAACTGACAGACTCACCCTGGTGTCAGAAAGCTTTAGAAAAAGCTCCAAATCCTCTAATTGTCAATGAAGGAGCATCTTTTCCTGACTTTTTCCCTGAAAATAATCGATCCTTATCTAATTGTGCTTTACTAATGGTTCCTTTGATGGGAACAGCGATGAGAGAATCCCAATCTGCTCTAGTTTTGGGTTTTTTAGTAATAGAAAGCGATCGCCCTCGGGATTGGACAGAAGATGAAATAGACTTGGTAAGCTGGATTGGGGTGCAATTAAGTGTGGCTTTAATTCATCATCAAACGTTAAATCAGGTGCAATCTCTAGTAGAAGAAAGAACCGCTCAACTAAAATGGAGCTTGGAAGTTCAAGCCAAACTTTCTGAAACTATGCGCCGACAAATTGAACAATTACGCCAACTTAATGAATTAAAGGATGATTTTCTCAGTAGTATGAGTCATGAGCTTAAAACTCCTTTGACTAGCATGAAAATGGCAATTGAGATGTTGCGCAAACAAATACCAGATTCGATGCGAGAAAAATATCTCGATATCTTAGAACAAGAATGGAATCGAGAATACAATCTCATCAAAGACTTATTAACTTTACAACAGCTAGAATCAGGAGAACTTAGTTTCACTCCTCAACAATTAAACTTAAGCCAGATTATCCAAGAACTAGAGACGACTTTTATCGAAAAATGGCACTCTAGTAAAGGATTAAATCTCAATATCCAATTATCAGATTCTAATTTAACCCTATATTCAGATGGGGATAGTTTCAAGCACGTTCTCAATGAACTTATACTAAATGCTGGTAAATATTCCGATCCTGATACTACCGTTGAGATAACCGCACAAGATAATATTACTTTCAAAGGAAAAGAATTGGAAATCAGCATTACTAACTATGGTGCTGGAATCACCCCAGAAGAGTTACCTTATATTTTCGATAAGTTTCGTCGTGGTCAAGGTGTAACCAACCGTGCTGTTCCTGGTACAGGATTAGGCTTAACTTTAGTTAAACATTTAGTAGAGCATATTAATGGGGAGATTGTCGCCACCAGCGAACCAGTAGAAATGGGTTCTGAGGTGTTTAAAACTACTTTCACCTTAAAGTTACCTTCAGTTTCCAAGCCTTTAAAGTGACACACCTCTACACCTAAAGAGTAAGGGTATTCTCACCCTTTTCTATAATTTTAGATGGTATGTTATCAGTGATGCTCCACCAATGAAAAAAAACCGTGAACTATCTTGGCAAAGCGATCGCTATTCTCCTTCTACTAGACAGTTAAAAACTTTTACTGTTGCTTTCCAATTCTTGCTCTCTCTCTGGTGGGATAACCTAATCGGTAATGATTCCTCTCGCCAAAAAAGTCGTCATGCCAGATGGCTAGTAAGGAATATGATTGAATTGGGACCCACTTTCATCAAAATTGGACAAGCTTTATCAACTCGTGCGGATTTAATACCCCTCGAATATACTCGGGAATTCGCTCAACTACAAGATAATGTACCCTCTTTTAGTTCGCAAAAGGCGCTCGCTGTAATTGAACAGGAATTGGGAAAGTCAGTTCAAAGTTTATTTCGAGATTTTAACCCCCAACCCCTTGCTGCTGCTAGTTTAGGACAAGTTCATAGAGCCAGATTACATACAGGAGAAGACGTAGTTGTTAAAATACAACGTCCAGGGTTAGAAAAATTATTTAATTTAGATTTTGAAATCTTACATCGGCTAGTCAGAATTATTAATCGCTTTTTTAAAACTCTTAGAAGATACAACTTAGAAGCAATTTATCAAGAATTTTTTGAACTACTCTTTCAAGAAATTGATTACATTCATGAAGGGAAAAACGCAGAGCGATTTCAAGATAACTTCAAGAAATATCATAAAGTAATTACTCCTAAAGTTTATTGGCAATATACTACCAGAAAAGTTCTGACTCTAGAATATTTACCAGGAATTAAAATAGATGACCGTCAAACTTTAGAAGCTCATAAAATAAACACCCAAGAAGTTATCCAATTAGGTATTACTTGTTATCTCAAACAACTACTAGAAGATGGTTTTTTTCAATCCGATCCTCACCCTGGTAATATGGCAGTAAGTGCCAAAGGAGAAATTATTTTTTATGATTTTGGGACAATGACAGAAATCAAGTCTATTGCTCAAGATCAGATGGTGAAAACTTTTTTTGCTGTTTTAAAACAAGACACAAATGAAGTAGTACAAACCCTAATTTATATGGGATTAATTGAGCCAGTAGGCGATATGACACCGATTAAAAGAATGGTGTCATTTTTATTAGCAGAGTTCCGAGATAAACCCATAGATGTCAGAGCTTTTGACCAGATGACTGACGAAATATATTTAATGTTTGAACAACAACCATTTCGCCTTCCTCCTCAGATGACATTTATTATTAAATCTGTCACAACTCTTGATGGTATTGCTCGCGCTCTCGACCCTCAATACAATTTATTAGCTGCTGCTCAACCCTTTGTTAAAAATATTGCTTTTTCCCAAAATAAAGGTAGCTTATTAAGCACTTTAGCCAGACAAACCAAAGATTTTATTCAGTATAAATTAAACCAGCCTAACCGTACCGAATTATCTATTAGAAGATTAGAATCTCGTATAGAATTAGGAGAATTACAGGTTAGAGTCCGTTCTGTAGAAAGCGATCGCACCCTGAAATTAATTCAATTAGAAATTAAAAGTTTAATCTTTACCAGTCTTTCAGGATTCACTCTGTTATCGGGAACAATGTTTTTTCTCAATGCTCATAAAATCCTCGCTTTTGTGATGTTTAGCTTATCAGGACTTTGGCTATTAATTTTATTTAAGTATTTGATGAATTTAGCTTTTTATGAAAGAATTAATCGCAAATTATAATAATATCTTGTGAAGTTTAAGTGTCTAGCTATGGGGAAAATAAGTGTCAAAGTTGTGCCATCTTCTTCTAAAAATTTAGTTGTTGGGTGGCTTGGTAAATCTTTGAAGATTAAGGTTAAAGCCCCCCCTGAAAAGGGTAAGGCTAATACTGCGGTGATTGAGCTAATAGCTTCTAAATTGTGTATTGACAAAGATTTGATTCAGGTAGTCAGTGGTCATTCTTCTCCCTTTAAAGTACTTTCTATACAAGGCTTAGATGATTCTCAGATTTTAGCTTCTCTGAAAGAATAGACTTCTTGTGTGATGTAAGCGCGATAAATCACCAAGAAATTTATTTCTTGGCTAATATCTCAAGTCCTCTCAAGAGGACTGTTATCTAGTTGTAATAACAGTTATAGTCTATTAAAATAGACTTATTCTATAACCCGCGAAACTTCAGTTTTAGGTGGTATGGGTTCGAGGTGCAAGATAGAAGGAATCGGGAATAGGTAATAAGAAATTAGTAGTTACTCGGTACTAATTACTAATCCCATATAAAAATTAAAAACTAGGAATTAGAAATTAGAAATTATTGTAGGTAATAGGTAACTACCTTACCTAACCAATTGAGAGATACTCAAGAACATAACTTTGACAATAGCAATAATCGTTTATTATGAATATGTTGATTACTATTATATAGCCAATCAATTAATGGTTCTTCGGAATGAAGTTCCTCTTTAGAATAATTCTCTAAGAAAAAATTTATTTCTCTTCTACCAAAGAAAATATCAGAAGAAGTTTGTTGTAAAATTAAAAATCCGTGCTTTCCTTCCCAAACAACTGATTTCTGACCAAGATAATCATCATCACAATAAAGAAAAGGATCGGGTAATAGTTCCAGGGCTAAATTTTTCACTGATTCAAATTCTTCGTGACAAATTTTTAGTTTATGATTATATTCTTCTAGATTTACAGGAGCTTCAGTATCATAAATTTCCCAATAATAAAAAGGTAAAACAGCAGATATAACTTCTTGTCCTAGAGCGTCTATTTTAAAGCCAAAATTTTGAGTAATTTCTATATTGATACCCAACTCATCATAATCAACTGGTTGATAATACCAATCATAAGTTACCAATTTTTTACGAAAAGCAGGTAATGAAAAAGGGGTACAAGATAACTCATAAATTTGTTTTATTAAAGCTTCTGTTATGAGTAATTTGTATATCTCCACTGTAGTTATCCTTTGTTATATAAAAAATTTGATTTTATATAAAAAAATCTGAAATTAAGATGAACTAATTTCGGTTATGTAGAAAATATGAAGAGGGTTGCTGATCCCAGAGCAGTATGTCAAAACAATGAACAAGTAGCAAGTAGCAAGTAGCAATGAACTTTTCATCAATCAACAATCAATAAGACTACTCACTACTAACAAGCAAGAATCAACAATTGCTGTAATTACCTGATACTGGGTTGGGATTATTCTAATTCAGCAGAGCGTAAAGTAACTCCACGCTTGTCTTCAAGTACATGATGGTAGAATAGGGCAGCAGCAGCACCGCCAGCCAAAGGACCGATCCAGTAAAGCCAGAAGTATTGTAGTCCGCCTCCCATTAAAGCAGGACCCATATACCGAGCAGGGTTCATAGCTGCACCACTCAAAGGACCACCAGCTAAAATATCAAGAGTAACAGTCAAACCAATAAACAATCCGCCCATTTTTGGCGCACGAAAATCCATCGCTGTACCAAAGACGACAAAGACTAAGAAAAAAGTCAGTATAAACTCTAGAATTAAACCCATCAAGGGGGTTTCTCCTGCTCCCAGAGTTGGAGTTCCCATGTTGACTGCTTGAAGTACATCTAAAGGAATGGCTAGCTTGAGCAAACTAGCAGCAAATATTGCTCCTAGACATTGAACAACAACATAGCCCAAAGCATTATTAAGATCGATTTTTTTAGTTAGCCAAGCTCCAAAAGTAACTGCTGGATTAAGATGACCCCCACTAACAGCAGCAGTTGCAGTGACCATAACTGCAATGGTAAAACCGTGAGCCAGAGCAATAGCAGCTAGATCTACTGCTGCTCCTGTAATTTCACCTCTAATAATATAGTTAGTAGCTATTGAACCAGCACCAGCAAAAATTAGGGCAAAAGTGCCAATAAATTCAGCAAACAAAGCTTTGGTATTCATTTTGTTGTTCCTGAAAATTTCTATATAAAGTTATCTAAGTAAGTTACTATCAGCTTCTTTTAGGAGAACGTCTAGTTTTAAACCACATTTGTAATCCTGTGATGGCTAAAATTAATGAACCCAAGCCATTAAGAAAGGGAAAACTTTTCTGGAAATCAATGTAACCAAAATTACCTTTGTGCCAATGAATGATAAAGCGTATTTGATCCTCGAAACCGCCTATTTCTGCAATCTGGTAAATGACTCCAGTAATCACAGTAAATAAAATTGGTAATACCATGATGGGCGCAAGTATCCTGTGGAGTTCCCTGATTTTAGCTGGTTTAATATTCATAATGATCTCAGTTTTAATTTTCTAGGAAATCGACTGTTTCTGTTTTTGTTCTAGTAATAGTTATTCCAGTGGTTTCATCCCAGTTCCTTATTAAGTACCTTCACCGCCTTCTTCACCACCTTCTTCACCACCTTCACCGCCTTCACCGCCTTCACCGCCTTCACCGCCTTCGTATTCAGATTGCTCCAGAACAGTTCCAGCTTCACCGCCTTCACCGCCTTCACCACCACCATCAGGGTTAATCTCGCAGCCAGCCATAGCCCCCATTAAACCTAGAGACATTGCTAAGGATAAAGCTGTTAATCTAACTTTTTTCTCTTCCATGGTGATAATTAATTTTTCTAAAATATTTTGACGTTTTGTTTGGGAATGTTTCTTTTTTTATATTCACATTAAAATATGAAATCAAAATGAAATAATTTTCCAGTGTCTTCGGGGTGGGTGGAGGGGGTGCAGAGGAAGCAGAAGAAGTAACACTTATTACTTATTACTTATTACTTCTGACATCATGAATTCAGAATTCAGAATTCTGTAGCCCGCTTTCCTAAGATTACTATTTTTGCAACAATGACCATAATTTCATTGTGATTTCATATTTAAGTGTGAAGCTATTAAAGTATTTATTAGTGTATATATGCGAATAATATTAGTTGAAGATGAAACAGATTTGGGTTTTGCGATTAGGCGAACTCTCTCTCAAAAGTCTTATGTAGTAGATTGGGTTGAAGACGGGGATACCGCTTGGAACTATTTAGAAAATTCTTGGACACAATACACTTTGGGTATTTTTGATTGGATGTTACCTGGGTTATCAGGATTAGAATTATTAAAACGTCTGCGTCAGCAAAATAATCCTCTTCCCGTGTTAATGTTAACTGCTAAAGACACAATGGACGATAAGGTAGTTGGGTTAGATGCTGGTGCTGATGATTATTTGGTTAAGCCTTTTGGAATGTCAGAACTGTTGGCTAGATTGCGAGCTTTACAAAGGCGATCGCCCTTACTACAACACCAACAGCTACAGGTGGGTAATCTTGCTTTAGATTATAAAACTAACTCGGTATGGTTAACTGAAGCAGGAGTGCCACAACAGTCGATTTCTCTAACAGCAAAAGAATTTCAGTTTTTAGAATATTTTATGCGACACCCTGGACAAATTATTACCAGTGAACAGCTTTTATCCCAAATGTGGTCATTGGAAGCAGAGCGGATGAGTAATGTGGTTGCTGCTCAAGTAAGGCTTTTGAGACGGAAATTAACTACTTTAGGATGCGATCGCCAAATCGAAACTGTCTATGGTCTTGGTTATCGTTTTAAACCACATTATGAATTATCTTGACCATGTTCAAATTGAATTTACCAAATCCTTTTAAAGATAATCAAAATAAACTATTTGGGCAAACTCGTTGGCGGTTGGCGACTTGGTATGCAGGGATAATGGGGGCGATTTTAGCTCTATCTGGATTAGGGGTTTATCAAGCTGTTACTTATGCCCATCGTCTGACTATCCTTAAAGAACTAGAATTAGTAGCCAATAATCTTCATGAAACCTTAGAGCCAATTCTGGAAAAACCAGGAAAATTAACCCCAGCAGCTACAACAATCTTCCCTAATCTCTGTCTGGTAGATACTGAATGTTCCCCAGTTACAGAAGAAAATCAACGCTCTATTCTACAACCTCGCGCCAACTATTACATTCGCCTACTGGATCCTGCGGGGAATCTGGTGGCTGTATCAGGAAAACAACCTAAGAATTTGCGGTTGAATGGAGCAAAATATCAGCAAGACTTAGTTGATGCTGATCATAATCATTATCAGCAAGTTTCTCTAATGCTACATAATAAGGATTTTAAAATCTGGGGCTATCTTCAAGTTGGACGTAACTTACCAGAATATGGGCTTTATATTATTCGCTTGCGATTAATCTTTTTAACTGGTTTGCTGGTAGTGATGATTATATTGATCATTATGAGTTGGTGGCTAGCAGGAGTAGCTATGCAGCCGATTCGCCAATCTTATCAACTTCTGCAACAGTTTACTGCGGATGCAGCCCACGAATTAAGAACACCTTTAGCTGCAATTAGGGCAACTGTGGAATCTAGTTTAATGATGCCTGAGATTAGAGACATCGAAGCTAGAGAAACTCTACAAGCTGTTGGTCGTCAGAATGGACGACTGGCTAATTTAGTAGCAGATTTATTGATGCTCTGTCGCATGGAGCCACAGTTAAGTGCTAAAAGTTCCGATTCAATTAGCAAAGAAAGGGTTTCTCTCTCCCATCTTACTGAGGATATTGCGGAGGATTTCGCTTCTTTAGCAATTAAGTCTGAGATTAAACTTGTTACTCAAATTTTAGTCTTTGAACCTTTGATAATCATTGGTAATTATGAGCAATTGTATCGCCTGGTATCTAATTTAGTAGTTAATGCCCTCAAATATACCACCGCAGGAGGTCAGGTAAGATTAATTTTATCCCGTCGTGCTAAATATGCTCTCCTTCAGATCGAAGATAACGGCATAGGAATATCAGAAGAAGATTTGAAGAAGATTTTTGATCGTTTCTATCGGGTTAACAGTGATCGCTCTCGTCAGACTGGTGGCTCTGGTTTAGGTTTGTCTATTGCTCAAGCTATTGCTCAATCACACGAAGGTAAGATTGAAGTAGAAAGTCAATTGGGTAAAGGAAGCACCTTCACTATTTCCTTACCAATAATTGACAATAAATCTCATTTAAAAATATGATGTTTTGTAGGGGCTATTTCATTCTCGTGCATCCAGAGAATAAATTCTCTGTCTAAGAATATTAAGTCCGTTTAAACGGACTTGGACTTTAAGCCAAGAAATTCATTTCTTGGTTGATTATAGTCAGAATGAAATAGCCCTGACCAAAATCTAAGTCAACAGTTAAAACAATCCTTCCTTCATCTCTGGCTTTAATTAAAATTTCTCTATCTTCGAGTTTTTCTAATCCTTCTTCTACCAAATGAACTGCATCATAACCTTCATTTCTTAACTTGGCTACTGTCCGAGGGGAAATTCCCATATCTGCGAGAAATTTCATCCG
>JASJCP010000088.1 GCA_030065935.1 Xenococcaceae cyanobacterium MO_167.B27 | reverse complement strand
CTCTATAATCTCCCCTACGAGGGGAGATACAACTGAGTCCCTCCTGAAAGGAGGGATTTAGGGAGGTGGGGAGATACAACTGAGTCCCTCCTGAAAGGAGGGATTTAGGGAGGTGGGGAGATACAACTGAGTCCCTCCTGAAAGGAGGGATTATAGGGAGGTGGGACATCAGTCGAGCCTCTCCACCCCCCTCTATCCCCCCTACAGGGGGGAAGACAGAGGAATAGTTTTTTTTATATTGGAGAGGTTTGGAGAGGTGGGGGATAGAGGGGGGTAAAAAAATCTTCCTTACTTCCGAGGGGTAGGACCCGAATGAGGGGAGTAGGGGGGGAAATAGAGAGAGCGCGGGGAGAAAAAAAACCATCAATGGGGGTGGACAACAAGAGAACATTTGTATCTTTTCTATTAAAGGAAATGAAGCACGGGGTAGGAGAGAAAAGACAGTCGAGAGAGGTGCAGGAAACACTTTTAACTCTTTTGTCAGCCTCATCCAAAGGTGTCATGACTCAACCAAGGGAGATTCTAAAAATAGAATCTGTTGGCAATTCCAGTTTAAGAATTTAACTAGTTAAACTAAGCTATCTTGTCACCGAGGCGACTCGTCTTCAGAACGCAGCATGAGACTTTTACCTCACTGCGCTCCTCTGCTATCAGGTTCTTTATGAATACCCAAATTATTGAGTAAGGTTGGTATATCATCCACCCAATCCCAATCCATACTGTTGAATTGTTTTTGAATTTTTGCCCATTCCTTTTCAGCTTTGTATCGCTTTATAACCCGTAGGTCACTCTTGGTTTTAATGTCGTGGCAATGCCTGTGAAGAAGTTGTAAGTTATCTTTTTTACTATTACCTCCAGCACCTCTGGGGGTAATATGGTCGGTTTCTATAATGTCTCCTTCACTGAAAGGAAGATTACACCAGTTACACTTTCCATCCTGTTTTTTAAGTAACTTGGTTACTGAGTTTTTAAGCTCTGGATGTTTTGACATCCGTTTTCCCCAGTAGGGTGTATCTCCATCAAAGGGTGAAGATGACCCTTTAACTTTGGTATGGCGTTTAATGGCTGTATGTTGATGTTTTATCAATTCGTGGTCATTCCCTTGATACTGGGTAGCGAATACCCAGTTATCATCTCCTACCGTTTTCCAATATTTATTAGATACCCAATATTTACCTTTATTAGGATGTCTTCTGTCAGCCCATGTGCGTACTCTTATATGTGTTAATCTGTAAATCTTTGTGAAGATTTCTTTACTACACACAGTTTTAAAATAATTGCACCAACCCCTAATGATGGGGTTTAACTCTTTAATGAGCTTTGTTTGAGGTGCTGCATTAAACCGATTGATTGTATCTGATATTTTGTTGTAGTGTTTTTTGACACTATCATCAGATGGTTTAATGATGGTTTTGAAACCGAGTAACTCACCGTTGGTGTTTTTCCCAGATTGATATTTACCTACTTCGTATTGTCTGATATTGAAACCCAGGAAATCGAATCCTGGTTTATTGTCATCTAATACATTTAAGGTGTGTACCACCCTGGTCTTACTTGGCTTCAATTCCAAATCGAATTGGGTTAACCATTCACAGATTATCTTTTGACATTGTTTTAATACTTCCAGGTTTTCATGGAAGATAACAAAATCATCAGCATATCTAATAAGAGATGCGCCTCTGATTTGTTTTATTCTGTTCTCCATTCCGTGTAAGGCTATATTGCTTAGTAGCGGGGAAATTACACCTCCCTGTGGTGTGCCTTGTTGGTTTGGAGTTCTTTCATGTTTGGTAAAGTCGCAGATATCTGCTTTTAACCAAGCTCGGATTTGTTTCCTTAGTTTAGGAAAAGTTTTTATTTTGGCTAAAAGTTTTTGATGGTTAATGTGGTCAAAACACTTGCTGATATCGGCATCGAGTACAAATTTAGATTTGTATCTGATTTGGTTAAAAATTGCTTCAATAGCATCGTGCGCGCTCCTTCCTGGTCGGAATCCGTAGGAGTTTCCCTCGAATCTTGCCTCCCATTCAGGTTCTAAAGCAGTTTTGGTTAAGGCTTGTACTGCTCTATCGCTCATTACAGGAATACCCAGGGGTCGCTTCTTGATGCAGTCGCTCATGGGGGAAACCCCCAAGACCGCGCTGCATCGCTTCTCGTCTTTTCCAGGTTTAGGTATCCATACCCGTCTGATGGGTTGGGATTTATCCCCTATTTTTAAATTATTAGCGAGTTGAAGACGTTGTTTGGGTGTTAAGGACTTAACCTTATCTACACCAGCAGTCTTTTTACCCTGATTATCCTGAGTGACCTTTCTGACAGCTAACAAACGATTGTAATAGGAATTGATGAGGGTTTTTTGCAGCCTTCTTCCTTTCTTAACATCACCACTGGCATAGGCTTGGTAGATTCTCTTTTGCATCTTGAATACAGCTTTCTGGATTTTACGCCAGTTAAGTTGATTCCATTCCACAGTATTTAGTTTTAAATCTGTCTTAGACATATTCAATGCTACTTAATCACTACTATCCTGAAAACAGTGGGTACGTCAGCATATCCTTGGAATTACCCTTCTTTTCCTTTGTTTCAGAAAAGCAATACTTGTCATTTCAAGTTAAGGCGTTGGCTTTTTACCCAATCCTTCTCCCCTAATAACCTCTATTTCTAGAGAGGTTGCATCTTGGCTGATTACTCTGGATTATTTGACCAAAACCAGAGAGTTATTAGGGGTTTTCCTCGTTCCAAATACTCTGTTGATATGAACCTTTAGGATGCGTCTGTTCACCGACTGCGATTAGTGTTGGTTATCTACTTTGGAATTAGATAACAATCATATGCAGTATTGCTGTTTTGGCTATAGCTTATCAGGGTTGATTTAGCTATTTCGAAATAACGATGATTGCGACTATTACCTTTCCACCGACTGCGATTAGTGTTGGTTAACTATAAAGGAACTAGTTAACAATCATTTGCAGTGTTGCCTTTTGGCTATAGCTTATCAGGGTTGATTTAGCTATTTTTGCTTATCGATGGTTTGGTGCTTCGAGCGTTACGCTTTATCCTTGGAATTCTTGCGCTTAGGGTGTCCGATACAACCTATACAGGCATAGCCCCCGTTTAGCCCCGCTTTTACCTCTGATTTACCATTTCAGACATAAGGGGAACTTCTCACCTTCTTCACAGAAGGGGACGCTCTATGCTTTACTCCCAACACCGAGAGAGAAGGACTTGAAGATTTACGCTTTTGTTAATATTTGGCTACCTTATTACAGGCTTTCTCACCTTCACAGAGTATTTAGTTATCATGGTTCAATTTGACTTGTTAAAAATTGTTAGTCTCTTAACTATCCTTAACATGAGTCTCCTCAATCCAAGCTAGAACCACGTACTTTTCAGTACTTTTGTTCTAAACGAGTCGCACTCCTTTATAGCAATCGTAAATCATTCAGAAATACCCTGTAGAATTTCTTGGGAACTTTGCCTACAAAATTTTGATTAAATATTCTGATAGAGTACGAGCATCCACTCCTAATTGTGTCCTCTCTGCTGCTGCTTTTAGTCCTGCTTGAGCGTGCCACCAAGCTGCTGTTGCTACATAAGTTTGGAGTTTGCCTAAATTGTTAGCAGACGCTAACAATCCCCCGATTAATCCTGTGAGAACATCTCCGCTACCACCTCTAGCTAGAGCAGGAGTGCTTTCAGGAATTACCCAAATTGAGCTATCAGGATAGGCGATCGCGGTTCTAGCTCCTTTGAGTAAGATAATACTGTTACTATGTTTTGCTGCTTGTTTCACTGCTTCTATGCGATCGCCATTACTAATGTCTATTTCAGGAAATAAACGTTTAAATTCTCCTAAGTGGGGCGTTAAAACAATATTAGGTCTTAGGGTTAACGGTTGTGAGAATTTAGCAATAATGTTTAAAGCATCCGCATCCAGTACTAGAGGAGATTCTATTTTGAGTATTTGCTGGACGACTGTAACAGCATCGGTAGTTAGACCAGAGCCACAGGCGATGGTATCAAATCTAGTGAAATCACTTTCTGATAAAGGTAAAGAGGCGATCGCACCTTGAGCGGTTTCGGGACAACCAATAACTAAGGCTTCTGGTAACTGACTTATGAGTAAATATTTAATAGATTCTGGAACAGCAATAGAAAGCATCCCCACCCCACTAGCTCTAGCTCCCAAACCATTAAGAATAGCTGCACCAGCATAACGAGCAGAGCCACAGACTAGTAATAAATGTCCCTGTTGATATTTATGGGTAAGTAGGGGACGAGATAAGGGTAAAAACTGTTTAGCAAGAGTATTATTGATTTGTTGAACTGTCACTGCTTCTATATTGCTTACTGGGATACCAAAATCCAATCTGACTGCTTCTCCGATATATTCTAGAGCTTGGTCTTGGAAAAAGGCGCGTTTCCACAAGCCTAAACATAGAGTATGAGTTGCTTTAATAGCTGTTCCCAATGCTTCCCCTGTGTCGGTATTAATTCCTGAAGGAAGATCGATGCTAACTATTGGTTTTTGCCAACTGTTAATTAAATCTACAATTTCTGCAATCTTACCAGAGAGCGATCGCGTTAAGCCAAAACCAAACAACCCATCAATAATTAATTCACAATTTTTTAAGGAATCGATGGTATCAACAAAGGAAATACCCAAACTAGCTGCATAGTTGCGATGGCAAGTAGTTAATTCTTTTTGCTTATCGAAAGGACAATAAACTTTCACTTCATAACCAGCAAAGTGCAACTCACGAGCCACAACTAGAGCATCTCCACCATTATGACCAGAACCCACTAAAACTCCTACTAGAGAAAACTGCTCTTGAGGATAGAGGGTTTGAATTTTTCTAAAGCACAATCCAGCAGCCTTTTCCATTAAAGCAGCTACGGGCATTCCTGCTGCAAAAATACGGGCTTCTATATCCCTCATCTGTTGCGCGGAGACAATTATTGTTTCATTAATCTGCATTCAATAGTAACCAGTAATCAATAGACAGTAATCAGTAACACAAAATTCTGATAACTGATTGGTGTATTAACATCTTAGAAGTAGTCCAAACTCTAAGTCTATGTTCCCTAAGATTAATCTTCAACTACTAAGAGCAAATCAAAGATTATGCTCTTAGATTGTCAGAATTCAGTCTGATAACGTAAGTGTTGAATAGCACATGAGCCTTAATTTGATACGCACTTCCAGATACTTCACCAGTCTGGATTATCTGCAAAACTTCTGATTTAAGTTGCTTCTAACGGGAGGACATTTTAATTCTATGAATACAGTGGATTCTGTATCTGGTAAGACCCGAGGATTTATTCTCATCAATAAATAAATTGCTACTACAACAAAGCATTTAGACTTTCTTCCATCACTGCTGTAGTTTGTCCCGAAACACTAAATAATAAAGCTTCTCTATACACTCTTCCAGCAGGGTGATCTTGATAGTTGGCTGCACCACTAGAAGCAATAACTGCTGCATGGCTGCAACGTCCAGCCAAATTAATTGCCCATCCTCGTAACTTCAATTTTTCTGGATAGGTGCAATCTAAAGTAGCAGCAAACATAGCTTGATGACAATTGGTTAATTCTTGCTGAAGCTTTTGCCAAGATTGTTGGAGAAAAGGAAGCTGTTTTTTCTGATGAATACTTTCTACAATATCCAATCCTGCTTGAGCGCATCCTATGGCATAAAAACCATGATGGAGTACATTTTTTTGGCTTTTTTCATTAATTGAACCTGCTGGTTTAATATCAACTACTTCCTTATCCGCTAAAAACCATTGTTTAATGTCAGCACTAACTGTGTTGGTGGAATTCATCGCTATTAATTCCATTGGGGAACTAAAGTTAATTATTCCTCCTGTTGGTTGCTGTTGACTATGTAAGGGTAATATTCCATATAGTTCCCTCCCATCAGGTAAAGTAGCACCAATAATAAAACTGTCGAAAAAACCAAAACCAGTAATCCAAGGGACTTCTCCTTCTAGAAGATATCCATTTTCTACCTTTTGGGCTTTTATGACGGGATTACCCTGACGGCGTAACTGGGAAAAACCGACCCCTACTAAGATTTCTCCTGTACTCATGTAAGGTAAGTAGCTCTGTTTAAGTTCTTGATTTTTGCTAGCTACCAGCATCGATCCAGCACTTTGATGTTGGGTTTGTAGAAAGGCTAACGCACCAGAATATCTAGCAATGAGGATTTGGAAGTGAGAATAATCGATTTCTGTAAAACCAGCACCACCTAAATTTTGAGGTACTCTTAAAGCTAAAAGAGAGCGATCGCCCATTCCTTTGAGGACTTGCTCTATTATCTCTGGTTTTCTATCTATTTGTCCTGCTTGGGGGGCTACTATTTCTCTTAGATAAGCTTCAGCAGTCTTGAATATTTGTTCTGGTTGAGTTGGCTTCAATTGTATTTTTATTTTTCATTAAACATTATTTAATTGTATTTTTACTTCAAAAGCGATTCCTTCTTCTTAGCACCTACTTAAAGCCTCAACCTAGTTGATCGTATTTAGGGTCGGGACTCAGTGACTTCCCATAAATAATACGATTTCATTGGCTACTAACAAGAGATAGACAAGCTCCTCTCATTAATATCACTACTAACAAGAACTTTCCCTAGGGCTTTTGTCCAATCAAAAAAGTTTGAACGTCTAACTTTGTTAGATTTAAGATATCGTGACAGGACATTCCAACTCGTCCAAGGATGCCTAGTTCGATCCTCTGGTCTGAATATAAATAGTTATGGCTCAAAACAAACAGGAAAACTAAGAAATACTGTAATGATTGATAGGATATTGAAAGCATATGACTGGTTCGATCATCCTGACGGTCCAAAATTTGTTGAGACTCATAGGGATAAATATAGAACATCAGGTCATTGGTTGTTTTTACCCGGTTCGTTTTCTTCTTTTCACAAAGTCAACAATAATGATGAGCTTTGGTTAATTCATGAAGGAAAGTTATTATTACACTTACTTGGTCCCGACGGTAGAAAAAGTACAATTCATTTGGGGATGGATCTTGATTCGGGTGAAACACCAGTTGCTAATGTTCCTATCGGCTACTGGCAAGCTGCGGAACTCCCTGAAAAACAAGCATTTGCATTTGGGACAAATGTTTGTGCTCCTCCCTTTTCGTTTGATGAGTTTTACATTGCAGACCGAGAGTCTTTGTTAACAGACTATCCAAATGAGAACGAACTTATCTTGAGACTTACAAGGGTTTCTGAATGATTTAAAGCTTCTACCCTGGGGGGACTAAAGAGAAGGTCAGAAAACAGATGCGCTCGCTCCTTGAAGGAAGTAGTCTCCCCAAATATAAGAGACTATTATCAATAAACCGTAATTGTTGAAAAAGCAATGTTTCAACTCCCTGAATTATATATATAGCCAACATCTCAAGAAACAGTTTAGTTATCCTCAGTATCTCATCCTTTTAATTCTGATAAATTTACTATCATTTTTGAAAACAGTTACAGTAGAAGAGCTGACACGTCGTTTTCCTTCTCCGATTAAGTTAAAGCAGATAGGGTGTTTTGAATTCATACTTGGCGAAAAATCGTTCTAGTTTAAATTTAGGTAATTTCATGACAAATTTGTCTTGTTAACTATTCTCTTTAAACCAAAATTCGATTTCCGAAGTATCTTTTTCAAACCTGGCTGCATGAATTGTATTAGGGGGAATATGATACCAATCCCCTGGATAGAAACACTGTTCTTTACCATCAACAATTAAAATCAATTCCCCTTGGGTAATTACTCCATAATTATCGGTATCATGTTGATGAGCCTCAATTTCTGTATGTTTGGGATAGCTGGCAAAGTAAATATCTACATTATCTGTTGTTAATTTATTAGCATCAAATCTTCCTTGGAAAATTGGTAGAGAACGAATTTTATCAGGAAAATGAGGCTGATTCATATACAATCTCCTTGAATACTTCCATTTTGGTAATGATAACCTCTTAGTGTAAGGGCGCAGGTTTCCTTGCGCTGATACTAATTAGTAATTACTAATTACGCTCCCACGCTCCCACGCTCTCGGGCTTTACTTCATACCCTTCACCGAATCGTTAACCGCCCCTACTAACCACCAACCACTAACAGACAATTAATATTGATTGGGTAATCTATAATATCTTTCTTCTAACCAAGCTCTTACTTCTGCTTCGCTACTAAAGCTACCAGATCGGCGACTAACAGGGTCATAAACTTGAAAATAGCAATTATCTTGACGATTCTTTTTACAGGTAATTTTTGGTTCTCGACTATAGTAAGCCCAATTTGTGAAAGAATTTTTCAGTAGTTTAATTACATTTTGAAAGGAATTAGCGATCGCTTTCATCTTGATGTGTCCTCCGAATCGCGACTCCTTAATTATTGAATATGTAACTTAAATGTTTCAGAGGCAGTTGCGCTAAATTGTTACCATGACAGTTCAATAAATTAAAACTGTTCTGGTTGTTATTAGGAGGAACTGTATTGTTGAATAAATCTTCCGATAAACATCTTTACGAACAAGTAGCAGATCGCATTCAAGAATTAATTAAACAGAAAACTCTGCAAATAGGCGATCGCTTACCTTCAGTGCGTAAACTCCGAGAACAATTATCTGTTAGTGTCTCTACTGTGACGGAGGCTTATCGTTTACTAGAAGACAGAGGTTTAATTACAGTCCGTCCCCAATCTGGCTATTATGTCAAAGCTAAAATTGTTTCCCAAGAACCTAATCCTTCTGCGCCTCCCCAACAAGCCAGTATTATAGATACATCCATTGTGTCTCGGGTCTATGCAAATATAGAGCAACCTGAGATAATTAAATTGGGTGCTGCTATATCTTCTCCCGAACTATTACCCATAGCAACTCTCAATCGCATTATGGGTCAAGTGATACGCACCTATTCAGAAATCTCCCATTCTTACCATAGTCCTAGGGGTTGTGCAGTATTGCGTCATGAAGTTGCTAAGAGGTTGATGGATGCTGGTTGTGCGATCGCACCTGAACGAATTATTATTACCAATGGTACTACTGAGGCGGTTCATTTAGCTTTACAAGCTGTAACTAAACCAGGAGATACGGTAGCTATTGAATCTCCTTGCTATTATGGACTATTACAAATTCTAGAAGCACTCCATCTTAAAGCCTTAGAATTACCTACTGACCCCAGAGAAGGAATTTCCCTAGAACATCTAGAAGCAGCATTGAAAAGTTCTCATATTTCCGCTTGTGCTGTGGTGTCTAATTTTAGTAATCCTCTGGGAAGTTGTATGAGCGATCGCCGTAAACAAGATTTAGTAGAACTTGTGACTAAATACAATATTCCCCTAATTGAAGATGATATATACGGAGATTTATCTTTTGCGGGAAATCGTCCTAAAGCCATCAAAGCTTTTGATACCGAAGGCATGGTTTTACACTGTTGTTCAGTGAGTAAAACAATTTCTCCTGGTTTACGAGTTGGTTGGTTAGTGGCTGAGAAAAACTTTGTTCAAGTGAAAAAATTGAAAATGGTGACTAATATGATGACTTCCATTGTGCCTCAGCTAACGGTAGCTCATTTTTTTGCCAATGGTGGTTACGAGCGTCACTTAAGGAAATTGCGTCGTATATATCAATCCCAGATGGAGAAAACCAGACTAGCAATCTGCAAATATTTTCCACCCCAAACCAGAGTTACACGACCCCAGGGAGGACAGGTTTTATGGCTGGAGTTACCCCAAAACTTTGATGTGATGCAATTTTATGAATCTGCTTTAGAATATCGCATTAGTATCGCCCCAGGAATTATTTTTTCTCCCTCCCAAAGTTATCGTAATTGTATGCGGATTAATTGTGGTTTACTTTGGTCTGAAGAGAGTGAGAGAGCTTTACAAATTTTAGGCGCATTAGCACAACAACAATTAGCCAATAAAATTTTGGTGACTTAGCAATTCTTGGGTTGGCTCACATTTTGCACCAGGGGCTGTTTAAGCTTTACTACAAACAGACTTTATAAAAAAATGGGTTATAAAGTGAAAAATCGAATTCTATAAAGATGAAATTCCCATGAACTACTCCTTTTGTCTGTACGGCGGAGTAGTTCATAATCTAATTTTGCCCACTCTAGTTTGATAAGCACTCTTGCATTTAAACTGCATATTTTTAAATTAGGAAACATACCATTAAACCATCTACCCATCAACCTAAACAGATAAATTAAATGCTAGAGAGCTTACCTCTCTAGTTCTTCCCGATCCCTTTGTATCAAGGAAGCATAAGTTAAAACAATCCGCTTAATTATTTATTAATAGCAGAAGACCGCAAAGATTAATACATTTTATATTAACCTCCTATTCTCTACTCTCCCAATCCCTTTTTACCAAGATAAGGTGGATAGATTTTTCAAGCGGATAAGAATAAATTTCCTATGAGTTTTTTTGCTCACCCTACCCACTAACTACTAACTATGACTCGTAATATATATGCACTTTTAGTAGGTATCGATGCCTATACTTATCCCGTACCACCCTTACAAGGATGCGTTAACGATATTAAAGAGATCGCAGAATATTTACAGGGTAGAGTTGCCCAAGATGATTATCAGTTACATCTTCGCACTCTAATCGATCAAGATGCCACTCGCCAAGGAATCATTAATGGATTTCGCCAACACTTGTCACAAGCTACCAGTGAAGATATAGCCTTATTTTACTATGCAGGACATGGTTCTCAAGAGCAAACACTACCTGAGTTTTGGGATGTAGAACCAGATCGCCTAAGTGAAACTATTGTCTGTTATGACAGTCGCAATCCTGGAGGTTGGGATTTGGTGGATAAGGAATTAGGGAAATTAATCTCTGAAGTGGCTCAGAATAATCCTCATACAGTAATTATTATGGATTGCTGCCATTCTGGTTCTGGTACTCGCGGGGAGTTAGAATTAGATATTGCGGTAAGAAAAGCACCTTTAGATCCGAGAAAAAGACCCTTAAATAGTTTTATTGTTGCTCCTGCCGAAGTAGAACAAATGTCTGCTTCTCGTAGTTTAGAAGCTAGTTCTAGGTGGATGTCTGCTAAAGGCAAATATATATTTCTCTCTGCTTGTCGCGATCGCGAATTGGCAAAGGAATATAATGCTAATGGGGTAAAAAGAGGCGTATTTTCCTATTTTTTAATGGATACTCTCAAAAAAGCCAACGGGAGTCTTACTTATCGTGATTTATTTAAACGCACTGATGCTTTAGTCCGCAGTAAAGTTACCGCCCAATCTCCCCAAATTGAAACTAAAGAGTATATAGATTTAAACCAACCCTTTTTAGGTGGGGCAATATCTACCCATCCTGCTTACTTTACTGTTAGTCATCAACGTAAGTACGGCTGGATAATTGATGGTGCTGCGGTACATGGTATTTCTGCGGGAACAGATAATGGGATAGTAATGGCTGACGGGGAGAATATTTCTTCTCAAGCTAATACTTATGAAACTACAGAATTAGCAATCTTTCCTTTTGACACGCCTGTAGAACAATTATCTCAACCAGAAAAGGCAATTGCTACAGCGCAGGTATTAAAAGTAATGCCTCAGTTAAGTCAAATAAAAATAGACAATTTACAACCCAAAACTACTTACAAAGCAATTGTCACCAGTTTACCCCTACCGCCTAAAGGAGTTTTAATTTTAGGAGAAACTAAGGGAGTAGAATTAGCACGTCAAGCTTTACAAAAACAGTCTTCTCTTTATATTGCAGAAGTTAACAAGCTAGAAGATGCAGAATGGCAATTATTAGCTCGTGAAAATAAATACATAATTACCAGACCAGTTGACGATCGCCCATTAGTTGCGCCCATTACAGAATACACTGAAGCTAATGCCAGTCAAGGGATTGAAAGATTAGAACATCTCACCCGTTGGACGAATATAGCGGAACTAGCCAGTCCAGTATCTAGTAGTATTACTGCGGATGCGGTTAAAATTTCGATTTATCAGAATGAGGAAGAAATAACGGCTACAGATATACGTTTGTCTTATTACAAAGAACAGGGAAACTGGCAACAACCAACCTTTAAAATTAAACTGACCAACACAAGCAACCAACCACTTTACTGCGCTCTCTTAGATTTAAGCGATCGCTATGCAGTCAGTGCAGAATTACTAGCTACTGGGGGGATTTGGTTAGAGTCAGGAGAGTCAGCCTGGGCGTTAGATGGCGAATCAATTTACCCGACAGTAGATCGGGAATTGTGGTTGCAAGGGATTACTGAAGCGAAAGATATTCTCAAGCTAATTGTTAGTACTGCTGAATTTGATGCGGTTCTTTTACAACAAAACGAACTGGATTTACCTACCCGTGTAGTCACTACTCCTAAACGGGGTAAAGGAACATTAAATCGTTTAATGAGTCGAGTTCAAACTCGCGCCTTGAGAAGCCAACCAGAAACAGAAGCACTATATGACGACTGGGTAACAAGTCAAGTCACTATTACTACCGTGCGTCCCCAAGAAACAGTGGCTATTCCTCACGGAAATGAGAGTAGAAGCTTGGGAGTTGGGGTAACTATCCAACCTCATCCCACTTTTCAGGCTCAAGCTCGTCTGACTACCTTCAATGGGGTTACTAGGGCTTTAGATACCCCTACTATACCTGCTATCTTGGCAGAAGAACCTAATTTAGTACAACCCTTACAATTTACTACCAGTCGCGGTAGCGATCCCGGTTTGGATGCTCTGGAATTGACCGAAGTACAAAATCCTGAAACTGTTAATCGTACCAATCCTCTGAAGCTAGTTGTCGATACACCTTTAGCAGATGACGAGCATTTATTACCCATAGCCTATGATGGTGAATTTTTCTTACCTTTAGGTTGGGGTAAAAATATTGCAGATGGAAAAACAGAAATCAATTTAACCAGATTACCCGATACTGTAAGGGTGAAAGATACTACATCTACAGAAGATACCCGCAGTCTGGGGGGTTCGTTCCGTATTTTATTCCAAAAAATAATTAGTCAGAAATTAAAGCGCGAGTTTAAATATCCCCTTCTGGCTGTAGCTGATGTTAGTTCCGATGAAACCGTAAACTATACCCAAAATATTACCCAGGTTAAAGCCAGGGTTGCAGAAGCTAAGAATATTATTCTCTATATTCACGGCATTATTGGCAATACAGAAGACATGGTGCAAAGCGTGCGCCGTACTAAATTTGAGATTAAGGGTAAATCGCGACAGCTAGGGAATCTCTACGATTTAGTCTTAACCTTTGATTATGAAAACCTCCATACACCCATCGAAGAAAATGCCCGTTTACTGAAACAAAAACTAGAACAAGTTGGTTTAGGAGCAAATCACGATAAAAACTTACATATAGTCGCTCATTCTATGGGAGGCTTAGTATCACGCTGGTTTATCGAACGAGAAGGAGGAAATGCGATCGCGAACCATTTAATTATGCTCGGTACGCCTAATGCTGGCTCTCCTTGGTCAAAAATAGAAGACTGGGCGGTGACAATGTTGGGTATTGGACTCAATGGCTTATCTACTGTTTCTTGGTCAGTTCCAGTTATAGGAATGTTAATGAGAGCAATTGGTATTGCTGTTAGTGCTTTAGAAGTAATCGATGTATCTCTCGATCAAATGCAACCAGGTTCGGAGTTTTTAAATAATTTAGCTGCTAGTCCCGATCCTGGTATTCCTTATAGCATTGTTGCTGGTAACACTTCGATTATTCCTGCTGCTCTAATGTCTCAGGGAGATCAACCCAGTTTAGTTAATCGCTTGATGCAGAAACTATTTAACCAGACAGTTTCTTTAGCATTCTTTGGTCAACCCAATGACATTGCAGTTGAAATAGATAGTATCAAAAGTGTGGATAGTAATCGAACTTATCCACCTCAAATACAAGAAGTAGCTTGCGATCATCTGGTTTATTTCTACCATTCAGAAGGCTTACAAGGACTATCCCAGGCTATTGCACAAGCTTGGCAAAAAACCGATTCTAGAAATAATTTAGTTACAGCAGCTAGGAATAATAATCCTGTGGTTAAAGAAATTGCTAATAAGAGCAATAAATCACCCTGGTTAGTTGGTATTATTACTGGCATAATTGCGATCGCAGCTAGTATTGGCGCATATATTTCCTTTCAATCTCAACCAGTTCAACACACCGAACCATCCCAACAATTAACCATTAATGAGTAAGGAGGGCAAAAATAACTTGTATATTAGTAGCTTAAAAAATTTGCCCACCCTACACAAATGACAAATGACAACGAACCATGTCCAAATTCAACCGCAACCTAGCCATAGTTATTGGTATCAACAACTATCAACATGGTATTCCCACTCTGAGGACTGCTACTAATGATGCTGAAAAGATCGCACAGATTCTCCAACAAGAACATAATTACCAGGTATGGGGTTTATTGAATGAACGGGCAACTTTAAAAGGCTGTCTGCGGTTGCTAGAGGAATTTTTACCCCAAAATGTGCAGAAAAGCGATCGGCTGCTCTTTTATTTTGCAGGACATGGTATTGCTCTTAACAGTGACGATGGGTTAGAAGGGTTTTTGATTCCCCAGGATGCCAAACTGGGAGAGACGAGCAGTTATTTACCAATGGTGCGGTTGCAAAAAGCTTTAAATGACTTACCCTGTCATCATTTATTGTGTATCTTAGATTGCTGTTTTGCTGGGGCATTTCGTTGGTCGAGTACTAGGGATCTATTAATTGCTCCAGAAGTTATTTACCGAGAGCGATACGATCGGTTTATCGAAGCTGCTGCGTGGCAGGTAATTACCTCAGCTTCACACAATCAAAAGGCTGCGGATGTTCTCAGTTTAGAAGATGATCGTGGTGAAACCGAAACTAATCATTCTCCCTTTGCTGCTGCTTTAATTGAAGCTTTACAGGGACAAGCTGATTCTAGTCCTCCAGGTAAGGATGGTAAGCCTCCAGGGGATGGTGTAATTACTGCTACCGAGCTATATTTATACTTGCGCGATCGCGTGGAACTAGCTACGGAAGCCCATAGAACTAGACAAACTCCTGGTTTATATCCTCTCAACAAACATGATCGCGGTGAATATATTTTTCTCACCCCTGGACACGAACTTAATTTACCTCCTGCACCTCCTCTAGATGAAAGTCAAAATCCTTATCGCGGTTTAGAGTCCTTTGATGAATCTTATAGTAGCCTGTTTTTTGGCAGACAGGCTTTAAGCGAAAAACTCTATCAGTTTTGCCAACAGCGACCTTTAACTGTAGTTTTGGGGGCTTCGGGTACTGGTAAATCTAGCTTGGTCAAGGCGGGATTAATTCCTTATATCAGAAGTTTAAATGACCCACATTGGGCAATTCTGACACCGATACGTCCTGGGGAATCTCCTTTTTTGGCGTTAAATAATGTTTTGGCAGAAATTGGTATTGGTAATGGGAAGGGGGTATCGCGATATGCCCCTACAAGAATATGGGAACATCTAGATCAATGGATGCAGGACAACCCCAATCAAAAACTGTTGGTAGTTATCGACCAGATTGAAGAACTGTTTACCCTCTGTCAAGACCTACAAGAGCGATCGCAGTTTTTAACTCTTATCAGTAAAGCGATCGCTACTTATCCCGAACAATTACGTCTAATTCTGACCCTGCGCTCGGATTTTGAACCCCAATTGAGAAATACCAACCTCGAAACCTATTGGATTAATGCTCGTTTTGTAATTACTCCGATGACGAGAGAAGAATTAACAGAAGCGATTGAAAAACCAGCCACAGAACGGGTAATATATTTCGATCCTCCTAGTTTGGTTGATCGCCTGATTGATGAGGTGATTCAGATGCCTGGAGCATTGCCTCTACTTTCCTTTACTTTAAGGGAACTGTATCTGAAATATTTACATGAGGTTAGAAATGGTAACAGGGATAAACGAGCTATTACCGAAGCAGATTATGAAGAGTTAGGAGGAGTAGCGAGATCGCTGACCAGAAGAGCAGATGCAGAATATCACAGTTTTGTTAAACAAGACCCAACCTATGATCGCATTATCTGTCAGGTAATGCTGCGGATGGTGGCGGTAGATAGTGGCAATATTGCCCGCAGAAGGGTATTTACTTTGGAATTAGCCTATCCTCAAAACAAACAACAACAGGTACAACAAGTAATCGATCGCTTTTTAAATGCCCGCTTGTTGGTAAGTGGTATCGATACAATGGGAGACAATTATATCGAACCAGCCCACGATGCTTTAGTTACGGGTTGGCAACAGCTTTTAGTTTGGCAACAACAAGAACAAGAAAATTTAGTCTTACAACGACGCTTAACTAGAGCAGCTTATGAATGGAAGAAACAACAAAAATCATCTTTTCTCTGGCATTGGGATCCTCGTCTCAATCTTTTAAAACAGATACTCCATTCGGATAATAATTGGTTCAATCAGCTAGAAATGGAGTTTGTGCGTCGCAGCATTAGCCAAAAACGCCGTAATGTCATCGGACGCTGGAGTTTTGTTACTGGCGCATTTCTTACAGTGCTAACTTTTTATCAGCTATCTATTCTGTTAGAAAAAGCAGGTTTAGTAAACAATCTATTAACAACAAACCCTGTAGATGCTCTAACTGTAGCTATCGAAACTATGGGACAGAATCGCCTGTTACCCTTACCCGTAAATCAGCAAGTTGAATCTAGTTTACTCGATGCGGTACAGGAAATTAGGGAACTTCAACAGTTAATCGGTCATCAGGATACAGTAAACACAGTAGCATTTAGTCCCGATGGCAGTCAGATTCTTACAGGGAGCAGCGATCGCACTTTAAGATTGTGGAATAGCCAGGGTGAGCCAATCGGACAACCATTACAAGGTCATACTGATGCTGTTACCACTGCTGCTTTTAGTCCCGATGGACAGTTAATTGCTTCTGGCAGTCAAGATAAAACTATTAGACTGTGGGACAGTCAAGGAAATCCAATTGGTAAGCCCTTTGTCGGTCATGAAGACTCGGTTACAGCCATCGCATTTAGTCCCGACGGACAGTTAATTGCTAGTAGTAGTGACGATGGCAGGATTCTCTTGTGGGATTTAAAAGGAAACCTCCTAGCTAGACCATTTCTAGGTCATGAAGACTCGGTTACAGCGATCGCATTTAGTCCCGACGGACAGTTAATTGCTTCTGCTAGTAAAGATAAAACTATTAGACTGTGGAGTATTAAAGGATATCCTGTTAGCCAACCTTGGCGCAGCGATGAAGACGAAGATTTAGTTAATGCGATCGCGTTTAGTCCCGATGGTAAGCTAATTGCTAGTGGTGGGGATGATGAGGAAATTCGTCTCTGGGACTTACAGGGTAATTTAGTGACCCCACCCTTTCAAGGTCATGTGGGGATTATTTGGTCGCTGGCTTTCAGTGGAGATGGGTCAACTATTATCAGTGCTAGCAGTGATCGCACGATTCGCTTTTGGGATTTACTGGGTAACGAAATTAAACCACCTCTTAAAGGTCATCTGGGTTTGGTTAACTCGGTTAGTCTTAGTCCCGATGGCAGTCAAGTTGTAAGCAGCAGCAGCGATAATACGGTACGTCTGTGGAATGTGGACGATAATGCCATTAGTCAATTGTTCACAGGACATATAGGTCATATCAAATCCGTTGCCATTAGTAGTAATGGCAAGTTTATTGTCAGTGGCGCACAAGATGCTACTGTTCGTCTCTGGGATATTTCTGGGACTCCCATTGGTCAACCTTTTACTGGTCATCAAAGCGTAGTTAACTCTGTTGCCATCAGTCAAGATAATAAATTAATTGTTAGCGGTAGCAAAGATAAAACTATCCGTCTGTGGGATACTCAAGGGAATCCTATTAGTCAACCTCTAGTCGGTCATGAAGCTGAAGTAACTTCAGTAGCTATTAACAGCGATCTTATTGTTAGTGGTAGTGAAGACAAAAGCATCCGTCTGTGGGATACTCAGGGGAATCCTATTAGTCAACCTTTAATCGGACATGAAAATGGGGTAACTTCAGTAGCTATTAGTCCCAACGGTAAATACATTGTTACTGGCAGTCGTGATCGCACAATTAAATTATGGGACATAGCACAAAAGCAGATTATTAAAACTTGGCAAGTTCATGAAAGTGAAGTGATGTCAGTTAATTTTAACCCCAATAGCAATAAAATTATTAGTGGTAGTCGTGACGGTACAATGCGCCTTATTAATTTAAAAGAAAACTCTGTTAGCAAACCCTTTATCGGTCATGAGGGAATAGTTAACTCGGTTATATTTAGTTCCGATGGCAAACAAATTATTAGTGGCAGTCGAGATCGCACAGTACGTATTTGGGATACTAAAGGGAATCAAATTATTCCACCATTTCGGGGACATAAAAGTTATGTAGATGCAGTTGTAGTTAACCCCGACGGAAATCAAATTATTAGTGGTAGTTGGGACAGCACCATTCGTATTTGGTCAACTCAAAGAAAAGAATGGTTTAAAGCAGGTTGCGATCGTCTTAAAAATTATTCTCCTAAACACAATCGTCAGATTAATTTTTGGTGTAAGAATTAAATGTAATTTAAGAATTCTTTGATTATTCAGTTATCGACTCTCGTAAAGTTTTAGTTTTGCGGATTTCTTGATGGACACTCAAACCAATTTCTATAGCTTCCGATAATAGCTGTTGATAATCATCCGATTCAGGTTGAGAAAGCGAGCCTAAATTAACTAAACTAGTTTCTAAATTGGCTAATAACTGATAGCGATTCTTGGCAATATTGCGATTGCGAGTAATAATCTTTTCTAGTTCAATACTTTTAATCAAGCTATTTTTACTTAAAGTCAAAGCAGTTTCTAATTCTATTTCTGATGAGGAATTACTGATAGTTTCCTGAGCTTTTTTATTACCATATTTTTGCCTACTAAGTGAATTCAATTCAGCAGCCAACTTAAGATGATCGATTAAGTCATTATACTGATTTACTTTTTTTATTAGAATCGCAAATACTTTAAGTTTTTTAGCTTTCAACCAAAGATGATAATTAAGAAACAACAGCAGTAAACAAGATAAAAAACCTGTACTTGCTAAGACTAAGATTAAACCATTGGTGTTATTTGTCAACCAGCCAAAATTACGAAAGATAATTAAATTTATCGGAAACAATAATATAAAAACTAAAAATAAATAACAGCCTTCAGTAAATAATAATGAGTTACGATACTTTGCTTGACGCAATAAAAAAACACGACTAATATCAATTGCCCAGGTTGACAGTAAATCCAAGTTTAACAATTCTTCTAATTCTGCTGGACTAATCTCAAGTTCTTCCCATTTTAGCGACATTTTACTTACTTAATAGATCTATTGATTAATTTAATCCCAACAAAGACCCAATTATTTTGAGTACTTCAACATAAAAATTGCTTTCTATTTCTCTAAATAAGGAAAAAGGTAGATTCGGAGAGCCGAAAAAAGGTCTAAGAGTCCATCCCAATTGACTACCAACAAAACCATAAAGGAATAACCAGGCTTTAATTAATTTTAGTCTATTGTTTAATGATTCTGATTCACCTTCTTTCTTGATTAGAGCCATCATTGAACTATAAAAAAACTTGATGCCAATCACACCAGTAAAAGATAAAACTACCAAATTTAGCAAGCGAAAAAAGTTGTAATCATTAATAGATAGACGAAAGAAAAGAGTCACAGGAGCAAAGCCAAATAGCATTACACTAATGATTGCCATTGAAGCCATCAGTAAGGCAAGATATTGATTAAAAGTTTTTTTAGAACCAAAAATAATATCTAAAAAATAGAGAGTAGGCAGACAAATCAAGAGAGTAAGTAAATACAAAGCAGGCAATTTAAAAGCAGAAGATAACATCTGTAATATGCCATTGGTTGAACCAATAATTGCGCCATAAAGAGCTAAGAAAACTGAGCTACAAAACAGAAGAGACACAATCTTTTTATCTAAGTTTTTCTCTTGTTCAATTTCAGTTAAAAAAGCGTTGCGATCGCGTAGTAACTGCATTAAAATTTCAAAGGCAGCTATGTTCATTTACTTAAACTCCAAACATACTACTATTAGTATAAGTAGTTCCCAATTTACAGGCAATACTTGAGGAAAACAGTTAAAATATCTTAAATAAAAACAGTGATATTGTTTAGATTAATTTTATAGTTGCATACTTGAAGCCCGTAGGGCGATCGCATTTTCAAAATATCGCGGTTATAATTGAGCTATTTGATTGTTAAACAAAAAGAAATAATTTGTATTAGCAACAATTCAATAAACCATATTTACAAGATGAGGAACCTGTTTGTAGTGAAGGTACAACTAAATATAGATAATTAAAATTACTCTAAGGCTAAATGTAACTTTATCGCTATATCAATTAATTCCATCAAATTATTATTTAACTTTCCTAATGCTTTCCCTTGAATACGTTGTTTAGAAATAGTTCTAATTTGTTGCGCTTGTACTTTAGATTTTTTAGATAAGCCACTGTCTTGTGGTTGAAGTAAAACTTCAAAAGGATAAATACGATCGCATTGAGATGTTATTGGTAAGATTGTCACAGTATTGGCAGCACGATTATTACTATCTCTACTTACTATCACTACAGGGCGACGTTTAGCTATTTCCGATCCTACGGTGGGATCGAGATTTGCATAATATATTTCACCACGTTTCATCACTTAACCCATCTGCAATAGTTACATCCCAATCAGAATCGATTTCTTGTGAAGCCAAATGATATGCTGCTTCTAATTCTTTTTCTTGTAGCAGTTGTAAAGCTTCTTCAATTACTTGCGATCGCGATTTACATTGTTTATTATTCTGATACTGTTCGATAAACCTTATTTGAGACGCTGGTAAAGAAATGGAAATTTTCTTGGAAGCCATAAGTATTCTAGAAAAGTAGGATAATTCTATCTTACTTTATTCTTTACGATAATTTAAAAGCGCTCGCGCACTTTCTCAATGCTTAGATTATAATTGAGCTATTTTGTTAGCAAGCAATATGAATAATCAAGGGAAGAAAAAAATCCGCTGTTTTTTAAGCTTTGTTATTTTTGATTATTTATTCCAAGAATTATACTGAATATTATTCTAAATCCTGCTCATCGCCTTTATTAGATAATTCTTCTACAATCAAGGTAAGTGATATATAAAGAAAGTTTAAGAAGCTGAGAATATGAAACGGATAGTCTTGATTGCGGGGTTTGAATCTTTTAACGCTAACCTATATAGACAAGCTGCGGAGTTAGCAACTTCTCGTTGTAGTGAATTAGAAGTTAAGGTATTCAGCGATCGCGATATTACCACCAATCCCGATACAGTTGCAAGGGCGTTAGAAACAGCAGATGTTTTCTTTGCTAGCTTGGTTTTTGACTACGACCAGGTTATCTGGTTACAGGAGAGAGTAAAAGACATTCCTATCCGTCTCGTCTTCGAGTCTGCATTAGAGTTAATGAGTTTAACTAAGTTAGGTAAATTCGTTATTGGAGATAAACCCAAAGGAATGCCCAAACCTGTTAAATTTATCCTCAGTAAGTTTACTAATAGTCGTGAAGAAGACAAACTTGCTGGTTACATTAGCTTTTTAAAAAGTGGTCCAAAATTACTTAAATATATCCCCGTACAGAAAGTACAAGACTTGCGTAACTGGTTGATTATATATAGTTACTGGAATGCAGGAGGTACAGAAAATGTAGCTTCCATGTGTTGGACTCTTGCAGAGAAATATTTAGACTTAAAAGTCGGAGAAATTCCCCAACCAATTGAAACCCCCAACATGGGTTTATTACATCCAGACTATCAAGGTTATTTCACTTCGCCACAAGATTATTTAGATTGGTATCAAAACAAAAACGGGGTATCAAAACCTGTAATTGGTATCTTGTTATATCGCAAGCACGTCATTACCAGACAGCCTTATATTCCCAAGTTAATCAAACACTTTGAAAAAGAAGAATTAATCCCATTACCCATATTTATTAACGGAGTAGAAGGTCATGTTGCTGTTAGAGACTGGATGACAACTGACTACGAACAAGAACAAAGAGAAAAAGGTAACAAAGAAATCCTTTCCCTAGGGAAAGACGCAGTAAAAGTTGATGCTATTGTCTCCACTATCGGCTTTCCCTTAGTAGGAGGACCCGCAGGTTCAATGGAAGCAGGAAGACAAGTAGAAGTAGCGAAAAAAATCTTGTCAGCCAAAAATATCCCCTATATAGTATCTGCACCATTATTAATACAAGATATTCACTCTTGGACAAGAAAAGGAATCGGTGGTTTACAAAGTGTAGTTTTATATTCCCTTCCCGAACTAGATGGCGCGATCGATACTGTACCATTAGGAGGACTAGTAGGAGAAGATATCTATGTCATTCCTGAAAGATTACACAGATTAACAGGAAGACTAAAAAACTGGATTCAACTAAGACATACAAAACCCCAAGATAGAAAAATTGCCATCATATTATATGGCTTCCCTCCTGGTTATGGAGCAACAGGAACAGCAGCCTTATTAAACGTACCAAAAAGCTTATTCAAACTACTTCAAGCCTTAAAAGCACAAGGTTATAACGTCGGAGAATTACCCGAAGATGGCGAAACAATAATTAAACAAGTAAAAGAAGCCGACGAAAAACCTCTCTGCGACTCTGCGACTCTGCGCGAGACAAAAGTAAACGTAAAAACCCTTGAAAAACAACTCGGCTATCTCCTAACTTCTCGCATCGAAAAACAATGGAATTCTCTCACAGGTACAGGAATAAAAACCTATGGCGACAACTTCCAGATCGGAGGAATTGAGTTAGGAAATATCTGGATTGGTGTCCAACCACCACTAGGAATTTCTGGCGACCCCATGCGGTTAATGTTTGAAAAAGATTTAACCCCTCATCCCCAGTATGCTGCTTACTATAAATGGCTACAAAATGACTATCAAGCTGATGCTATTGTTCACTTTGGTATGCACGGTACTGTAGAATGGTTGCCTGGTTCTCCTTTGGGTAATACTGCTTATTCTTGGTCAGATATTTTATTGGGTAATATCCCTAATTTGTATATCTATGCTGCTAATAATCCCTCAGAATCTCTTTTGGCAAAAAGAAGAGGTTACGGTGTTTTAATTTCTCACAATGTTCCTCCTTATGGTCGCGCTGGATTGTATAAAGAGTTAATTAGTCTGCGAGAGTTGATTGCAGAATATCGGGAAGATACAGAAAAAAATACTGCGCTAAGGGATATCATTTGTCAGAAAATTGTTGATTCTGGTTTGGAAAGGGATTGTAAGTTTACTGAAGGGGAAAAACAGGGAATTGATTTTACTGTTGAGAATAGTAAGTTGTTTAGTAATAGGGTGATTAATGATTATTTTGTAGAGGTATATGAGTATCTGCAAGTTTTAGAACAAAGGTTATTTTCTTCTGGGTTGCACGTTTTAGGAGCAGCACCTAATAAGGAGGCTTTGAAGTCTTATCTTGATGCTTATTTTGATGAGGAGTTATCGGAGGATTTAATTGAAGGGATTATCTCACGCAGAGGCGCAGAGGCGCAGAGAGTTTTAGAGAATGATTTGGTTTTGTCTCATAAGTTTGAAGAGGGGGAGCGAGTTAGAGATTTATTGGCACAAAATACTGATGAGTTGACTAATTTGTTACGGGGTTTAAATGGGGAATATATACCTCCTGCTCCTGGTGGTGATTTGTTAAGAGATGGTGCTGGAGTTTTGCCTACTGGTCGCAATATTCATGCTTTAGACCCCTATCGTATGCCTTCTCCTGGTGCTTATGAAAGAGGGAAAGAAATTGCTATGAACATTATAAGGGAACATCTGGAGGAAAAGGGTAGTTATCCTGAAACTGTGGCTGTAATGTTATGGGGTTTGGATGCTATTAAAACTAAGGGAGAATCTTTGGGGATTTTGTTAGAATTGGTGGGGGCTGAACCTGTTAAGGAAGGTACAGGAAGAGTTGTTAGATATGAGTTAATATCTTTGGAAGAGTTAGGACATCCTCGCATTGATGTTTTGGCTAATCTTTCGGGGATATTTAGAGATACTTTTGTGAATATTATTGAGTTGTTAGATGATTTGTTTCAACGAGCAGCCGAAAGTGATGAATCACCAGAAGATAATTTTATTCGCCAGCATTATTTGGCTTTGAAAGCACAGGGTATTGATAATGCTTCCGCTCGACTGTTTTCTAATCCTGCTGGTGATTTTGGTTCTTTAGTAAATGACCAAGTTGTAGATAGTAACTGGGAATCTGGTGATGAACTGGCTAAGACTTGGACTCAACGTAATGGCTTTAGTTATGGTAGAAAAGATAAGGGACAAGCTAGACCAGAAGTATTGCAACAATTACTGAAAACTAGTGACAGAATTGTTCAAGAAATAGACTCGGTAGAATACGGTTTAACTGATATTCAAGAGTATTATGGCAATACTGGAGGATTAAAACTCGCAGCCGAAAAACAAAGTGGTAAGGAAGTAGAAGCTTCTTTTGTGGAAAGTTTTTCTAAGGATACTACTCCACGTAAGTTAAAAGATTTACTCCGCATGGAATACCGTACTAAATTATTAAACCCTAAATGGGCTGAAGCAATGGCGGAGCAAGGTAGCGGTGGTGCTTATGAAATTTCTCAACGCATGACTGCTTTGATAGGTTGGGGTGGTACAACTAATTTTCAAGATGATTGGGTTTACGACCAAGCAGCAGATACTTATATGTTAGATTCAGAAATGGCTAAAAAGTTACGAGATGCCAATCCTGAAGCATTTAGAAATATTGTAGGACGAGCGATCGAAGCACACGGACGGGGTTTTTGGGATACTGATGAGGAGACTTTACAAAAGTTAAGAGACTTGTATCAATCAACAGAAGATGAGTTAGAAGGGGTTACTATTTAACTTATTATCATCAAAAGTGGGAAATATCGCGATCGCTATAAATAGGTTTCTGCTTAATCCTATTACAGCAGACTATTTTTTGCACCGAATTTTTCACTTTTTTACTTTAGAATGGAAGAGTTTTGATATTCTATTTACATCGCTAAAAAAAATAGAACTGTCAATAATCTTGTAGAGTTTAAAAGTTGCGAAAAACTATGGTTATTTTTGATTTTCTAATAATTTTTATCACTTGTTTAGCTATTGCCTTATTTAGTCTAGAAAATACTCAAGATGTGGCTCTAAAAATTCTGCCACAATTGGAAATTGAAGTACATCTAGCAGTTGCGCTGGTTGTCGCTATGGGAATTGGAGCTACTCTAGCAGGATTATATATGCTCTGGATTAAACTTAAAAATAATCTAGCATTGAATAGAGAGAAACGTAAAATTCAAGATCGAGAACAAGAGATTGAGGAATTGAAGCAAGATATGGAAAGCCGTCAAGCAGAGATAGAAAAATTGCGCCAGGAAAAGCTTGAATCTCAATCGATCGCCGAAAAGACAAATTCCCTTGAAGAGTCTTATGAATCTGACGGTAATAGTATAGAAAACAGTATCGAAACTCCAGTAGAAACTAACTAGATTTCTATTATTAGTGGGCATTGCCTAAATGTAGGGTGGGTAGTGCATCACCCTACTAATTTATGGTTAAATTGATAAAATACATTATCTAAAATTAAACAATGCCACTAATTAAAGTTCAATCATCTATACCAGCCCCAGAAAAAACTGATATAGACAACTTGCTTACAACTTTATCTGCTAAAGTAGCTAAACACTTTGGCAAACCAGAATCTTATGTTATGACTATTTTTGAGTCTGATATTCCCATGACTTTTGGTGGTACTTTTGAACCTGTTTGTTATGTAGAAATAAAAAACATTGGCACGATGAATTCTAGTCAAACTAAGGAAATGAGTGCGGATTTTTGTCAAGAAATCGAATCTAAATTGGGTGTTCCTGCTAATCGTATTTATATTGAATTTAATGATGCACAAAGACACCTGTGGGGATGGAATAAAAGCACTTTTGGCTAAATTTTTATGACTAAAATTGTCATTGTTGGTTGTGGAATAGTCGGGGCTACAATCGCCTATGAACTAAGTTTAATCCCTCAATTAGATATTACTGTTATTGAACAGCAAAAGCTAGCCTCTGGCTGTACGGGGGCTGCTTTAGGAGTTTTAATGGGGATAATTAGCGGTAAAACCAAAGGAAGAGCTTGGAAGCTGCGAGAAAATAGTTTAAAACGCTATGATAACTTGCTATCCGAGTTAGAATCTCAAACAGGAATTAAGATTCCTATAAATCGTCAGGGAATTGTCCAGCTAATTTTTGCGGGAGACAATCTGGAGAAATGGCAAAAATTACAGCAAACTCGTCAAGATAAGGGCTGGGAATTAGCAATTTGGAGTCAGGACTATTTATATCGCCAATGTCCCCAGATACAAAATGAGAGAATCATTGCTGCGGTATATTCTCCCCAAGACAGACAGATTAACCCCAAAATACTAACAGAAGCTTTAGTGACAGCAGCGATTCAAAACGGAGTTAAGTTTCAGTTTGGGGTTACAGTCCAAGACTATCAAAATCAAGTTCTTGTTACTAGTAAAGGGCTTTTAGAATTAGATTATCTGGTAATTTCTGCTGGTTTGGGGTCAACTCCTTTAACCAAATCTTTGCAACAAACCCTGGATTTGCGTCCTGTATTGGGACAAGCTATAAGACTCAAGTTAAACAACAATTTGAGTTTAGCAGATTTTCAACCTGTTATCACAGGTAATGATATTCATATTGTGCCCCTGGGTAATCAAGAGTATTGGCTAGGTGCAACAGTAGAGTTTCCTAATGAAACAGGGGAAGTAATAGCCAAAACCGAATTATTAGAAGCAGTTAAACTGGAGGCGATCGCATTTTGCCCGAATTTAGCAGATGCAACTATTCTAGAAACCTGGTCTGGTAAGCGTCCTCGTCCCCAAGGACAAGGAGCACCCGTAATCGGAAAGTTAAAAGGATACGACAACATAATCTTAGCCACAGGACATTATCGTAACGGTGTATTACTCGCTCCTGCAACAGCTTTAGAAGTCAAAAATATGATTTGTGGTTAGTGGTTGATTGCTACTTATTATTCTTGATTCTTCATTCTATTGACTTGGCTTAGTCTTCCCATTGCCATACGTAAGCTAAGTTTCATTCTTTGGAAAGCTTCGGCTAAATTACCAATTTCATCTTTATTGGTGCGTTCAAATTCCGCATTCATATTACCAATACTTACTTCTTCTGCAACTCTAGCCATGCGCTTGAGAGGACTAATTACATTACGGTTTAGTAAATAGTTCATCAACACAATCACTAAGAAGAATATTAAGGATACAATACCCACTATCAATACAAAAGATTGACGAGCTTGAGTAATGACTTTTTTAGCAGGTACATAGATAATTTGCGCTCCAATAATTTCATTGAGTTTCCAACCATAACCATTAACCGCACCGTAACGCTCTATTTGGCTGCGAGGAGCGTCTTTAGGAGAGCCATGACATTCTAAACAACTCGCTTCGTTAACAATCAGAGGACGAGCAATATAAAATAAATCTCCACTAGCAGTAGAACGAAAGTTTTGAGTTTCTTTTAGGTTAGGTTGAGCTATAAATTCTTTGATAATTTGGGTTTCAAATTTGTCAGAGCGATCGCGTAAGTTTGTGGGATTTAAAGTTGCTTCTTTATAGAAAAAATTGCGATATTCATTTTTGCGATCGCGTAGGTTTTCAAAGACTTCTCTAGCAGAATAAGCTGGTATAGTTTCGGGTAAAAACTCTTCTTCTAATCGGTCTTTTAACTCTGGGTTAACTTGATTGCTAGTATAAGCTCTAACCGAATTCATTGTTTCTATCAAGATTAATCCTTGAGAAGCAATTTGATTTTCGGTATCTTGTTTCAAAATCAGGAACAAGGCTGTTCCAATTAAAGTTAATCCTAATAGGAATATTCCTAGCAGAATTACGGTGAATTTTTGTCTTAATTTCCAATTTTTTAACATATATTTTATGCTTCTTCTTCCATGTTCTCGACGATAAATAACCTCGCCAAGCGATCGTAAGTACCAGCCCCAATATATTGAGGATACTTATGGGAACGGCTATAAATCCAGATTAAATCTTCTTCGTAGAAAATACGGATATCTTCAAACAAACTTTTACATTTAGGAATGAGGGACTTAGCATGATATAAAGCATCAGTCCATCTTTCAAATGAGCGATCGCAGTTTTTGGCAAGAACTCTAAACATGATTATTTTAACAATAAATAATGGGACAATAAAAAACAGATAGAGTTAATGTGTGCAACACTAATTCAACCTGCTTCTGAATAACAAAACTATTATTAACTAATAATATGAATTTTTCTGGCTTAAATATCAGATTCTAAATTAACTGCTCCTTGAGTACAGATAGCACAAGAACAGCCTAAGTGTTCAAAAATAGAGGTTGCTGTTTTACTATTTAGTTGTAAGAGAGGACTACTAACATTAAGATTAACTATTTTCGTAACAGTATTAGATGCTGCTGGCTCTACTGTATTATTGTCTAGAGGACTAGCTACAGCAGTATTTCCCATCAGCAAAAAGCCTATCAACCCTGCCAACGCCGTCAGAAAACTAATTAAATGTTTGATCATTAAATTCTCCGTTACTTATTAACTAAAAACCCATAGGAGAAATTATAACGTTTCGCTTTTCGGTTCTGTTATTTGACACTTGCTGGCAATTTCCCAAATTTTCCGATTACTTTGTCAAAATTGTGGAAATTTTCTGCCCTATCTCCCTTGTCCTATATCAACCTATCATTCAGAATTGAGATACTACTATGATGCACAGCTTTATTCCACCAGAGCGTTATTTTCCTTATCTGACTTGGACAGAAATACAACAAATGCAGGATAAGGATAATACAGTAATTATCCAACCTATAGGGGCGATCGAACAACATGGACCCCATTTACCCATAGCTGTAGATTCTACTATTAGTCTTGGGGTATTAGGTAAAGCTCTTAGTAAATTACCGTCTAACATTCCAGCCTACTCTCTACCCTGTCTCTATTATGGAAAATCTAACGAACACGATGGCTTTCCTGGGACAATTACCCTCAGTGCAACTACTCTATTATTAGTTATTAGGGAAATGGCGGACAGTATCTATCGAGCAGGATTCCGTAAGCTAGTATTAATGAACTCCCACGGGGGACAACCCCAAATCATGGAAATAGCTGCTAGAGATATCCATCAACAGTATCCTGATTTTGCCGTGTTTCCGATGTTTACTTGGCGTGTACCCAATATTGCAGCAGAATTACTCACTCAAGAAGAATTAGAGTATGGTATTCACGCAGGAGACGCAGAAACTAGCATTATGCTCTGTCTGTTGCCAGAACAAGTCAAGATGGAAAGAGCAGTCAAAGAATACCCTTCAGGATTACCCCAAGATAGCTTACTCACTATGGAAGGAAAATTACCTTTTGCTTGGTTAACCAAGGAGTTAAGTAAAACAGGTGTGATGGGAGATGCTACTGTTGCTAGTAAAGAAAAAGGCGAAAGCCTGTTAGAATCCGTTTCAGATGGTTGGGTACAACTAATTCAGGACATTTATCAGTTTTGTCAACCTATGAGTAGATAAAGAAACAGCAGAGAGCTAAACAGAAAATATGAGTAACAACTAGCAAAACCCTATCGTCAAATTTACTATTTTAAGGATAAAGTAGGATAGGCTTGCTACAAGATTGTCGCTATTACTAATGAATAATTTAAAAAAAATAACGTATAAGACTTAATGGAGATAGTTCTTACTCTTATTATTTTAGCTTTAGCTTTAATTAGCTTTGTTTTAGAATGGCTACCTGTTGATTTAACTGCCATCACAGTCGCCATAGTATTAATGTTGTTAGGGTTAGTTTCCCCAGAAGAAGGAATTGCTGGTTTCGGAAATTCTGCCACTATTACTGTAATGGCAATGTTTATCCTGAGTGCAGGAGTAACTCGCACTGGTGCAATTCAAGTAGTGAGAGACTTACTATTGGTTTGGGGAGGCAAAAACTCCATACAACAAATCTTGGTGATGGGAATAATTGTGGGTCCTATTAGTGCTTTTATTAACAATACAGCAGTAGTAGCTATTTTTATTCCGATTATTGAAGATTGGTGTAAAAAACAAGGGTTATCTGTTTCTAAGCTATTGATGCCTTTATCTTTTGCGTCTATCCTAGGAGGAACACTTACTCTAGTTGGGACTTCTACTAATATTTTAGCTAGTGGATTATCCGAAAAATTAGGGTATGGGGACTTTAAAATGTTCCAATTTACCACCCTAGGAGCAATTGTATTTGCTATTGGTTTATTATACTTAGCCGTTTTTTCCCCACGAATTTTACCAAACCGAAAAAAGCCCAGAAATGGCTCAATTAGCCAAGGTTATGAATTAGATGATTATGTTACTGAAATTATAGTTTCTCCCAACTCTACTTTGATTGGACAAACTTTAAGACAGAGTGAAATTCAACGTAAGTTTGATGTTGACGTTTTAGAGTTAATTCACAAAGGTACTCATTTTCCTCAACCTATTGCTGATAAAGTGATGAGTGCGGGAGATATTTTGATAGTTCGCGGTAGTAGAGAAGTTTTACTACAAATTAAAGATGAAAGAGATATCGAAATTTTACCTGATTTCAAATTTAATAACGGAGGAAATTTAGAAAAAGAACTCAATACAGGAGAAGAAAAAATTGGTGAAGTTCTCATCCTATCCAATTCCCGTTTAATAGGCTCAACTCTTAAAGATTTAAGATTTCGACAACGCTACAACGCTACAGTTTTAGCTATTAGAAGAGGACAAGAATTAATTAGGGAAAGATTAGGTAAAGTTCCTCTACGTTTTGGGGATTTGTTGTTACTACAAGGTCCCAAGCAAAGTTTTTTGGGTTTACAAACTACCAGGGAATTACTAGTATTAGAACAGCGAGATGTAGAAAACTTACGCTTAGATAAAGCTAGATATGCGATCGCAATTTGTTTGGTAGTAATTATTCTTTCTGCATTTAATTTAGTCCCTATTTTAGTTAGTGCTTTAGCAGGAGTTATGGCTATGGTTTTCACTGGTTGTCTCAAACCAGGGGAAATTTATGGCGCAGTGCGTTGGGATGTGATTTTTCTCCTTGCTGGCTTAATTCCATTAGGTACAGCCATGAGTAATTCTGGTGCAACTCAATGGTTAGCACAACCCTTAGAAATGGTAGGAAGTACTTTATCAGGTTACTGGATTTTATTGTTTTTCTATATTATTACTTCTGTTTTAACTGCAATTTTATCTAACAATGCAGCAGTGTTATTGATGATTCCTTTAGGAGTACAGGTAGCAGAAACCCTAGGGAATATTGACCCTCTAGCTATTATGTTTGCTGTTACCTTTGGTGCTTCTAATAGCTTTATGACTCCTATTGGTTATCAAACTAATACCATGATTTATAGCCCTGGAGGTTATCGATTTACTGATTTTATGCGATTAGGAACACCTCTCAGTATTCTGATGGCGGTGGTAACTCCTGCTCTGATTATTTTGTTGTATAACCCGTTTTAAAATTTATCAATTGATTAATAGTAGGGTGGGCATTGCCCACCCTACTTATTATTTATCGCGGATACTAACCACTAACAAAAGAAGCGGATTCTAATTCTTGCCAAATTTCTTGTAATAGACTATCTAAACCTGTACGAGTTACAGCAGAAATGGTAAAGATGGGTGCAGCAGTTAAATCCTTGAGTTCAGAAATTGCCATTTCCAGTATTTCTGCATCACCACTGTCTATTTTATTAAAAGCAATAATCTGTGGTCTTTCTGCTAAACCTTGACCATAGGCTTCTAATTCTTGTTGAATAGTTTTATAGTCTGCAATAGGATCATCTGCTGTAATATCTATTAGATGCAACAATAAGCGAGTACGTTCAATGTGGCGTAGAAAGTCATGACCCAAACCCACACCCTCAGAAGCACCAGCAATTAACCCTGGTATATCTGCAAACACTGTACCGTCCCCTGTGGGCTTCCGCACTACCCCTAAATTGGGAATGAGAGTAGTAAAAGGATAATCAGCAATTTTGGGACGAGCTGATGAAAGAGAAGCAATCAGAGTAGATTTTCCAGCATTGGGTAAACCAATAATCCCTACTTCTGCCAGTAATTTTAATTCTAAACGCAGACTCCGCTGTTCCCCTTCTAAACCAGGTAAACAATGTTCTGGGGCGCGGTTATTATTACTGAGAAAATGTTTATTACCTAAACCCCCTTTACCTCCTTGGGCGACACATACAGACTGTCCCGCACTTACTAAATCTCCGAGAAGTTCTCCTGTATCTAGGTCATATATCATCGTACCACAAGGAACTTCAATAATGCGATCGCTGCCCGATGCGCCAGTACAGTTATTAGGTCCCCCTCTTTTGCCATTTTCCCCTTTGAAAATACGAGCATATTTAAAATCTAATAAGGTTTGTAGTCTTTCCGTTGCAGTCACAATTACTGACCCACCACGTCCCCCATTACCTCCTGCTGGTCCTCCTGCTGGGACATATTTTTCTCGGCGAAAAGCCACAATACCATCTCCGCCTTTTCCTGCGATTACTTCTATTTCTGCTAAATCAATAAACTGCATCTTAATATATTTTTGAATTATGCCTAATGTGAAATATATGAAAGCTATTAGCTATATATTCTAAACTTCCCTCGCGGGTGCGAGTGCCAAAACCAATATTTCGGGCAATAACCGCATGGCGTAAAGCCCGTTCCGCTTCATTATTGGTGGGAGGTAACTCAGATTGAATTTAATATAGTCTGTAATAACCATATAGCAATAGCTTCAGAAAAAACTGTCCCAGTTAAAATCTAAAGTGGGACACTAGCTCAAAATGCTCATCTTGTTCAATAGCGGTCAGCGAAGCTGGCTCGCAAAGCGAGATCGCAATAAAAACTTTTTCTAAAATCAAAATCCTTTAATCATAAGGGTTTCAGCACTTTAATTTTCCTTACCGACCAAAATTTCTCCGTTGCTATACAAAGGCGAAGAAGGAAATTCAAACGAATTCATCCTTCCAAAAGTCCTCATGTTTCTACCGCTAAAATTCTATCCAAAATTAAGACGGAAAAACTAACACCTTGAAAGGGCTGCTTCTACCCGCATTTCTCACAAATTGAGTTGAAAGCCTAATTTGAAGCTTGAAAATTAATAGTTTTTCCTAACAAGAGAATTTTTCGGTATTTTCGCTCAATAATGCTATTAAATTATGAGAAAATTTCCCAAAAATCACCTAAGAATGAGTTGAGCGGAAAAATTTTACAGTACAAAATAGATAGCAATTTATTAACAGCCATTTAAGGAACTATTTAATTATTTTTTAGGTAATTAAAATTATCCAGAATCAGGAATAGCTTGAATTTTTGAGTAAGCAATTCCTAAGATGTTTTGGTACGGGCAAGCGGTAGCAATAGCGATTAAAATCCTTCTACAACTAATGGTTATTCTTGCCCCCAATTTCAGCAAAGAAAGACGAATTGTTCCAACCGTAGCCTTAGCTAGAGAGGTTTTATCTAAACAGTTTTGACGAAAAGCTTGGACAAGAACATAAGCCATTGAGGATAGCCAGAGTCTAATTTGATTACTATCAAAAGTTTGTGTTGAAGTGCGGTCAGCAAATAGATCTAATTGTTGTTCTTTGATCCGATTTTCCATCTCACCTCTCGGACAATATTTATCAGTATAAAGTTTAGATGGTGAGATTTTTGATGCAGGCAAAGAAGTTACAATATGACGCATTTGAGAGCCTTTACTACCATAACAAACCTTGGTGACAACTCTTCTACTTCGACTCCAGGATTTTTGTGTTTTATAACAAAGAGAACGATACCAAATTGCTTCTGGTACTAATTTTTTTGCTTCTGATAATTCTTCATCAGTCGAAAAGAATGTTGACCTTATTTTAGTAATAGGTTCAAGTCTTGTTTCATAATCAGCCTTGGCTTTCTCCAAAATATCGGAAGCTCTTAATTGTAATTGATTATTAGTTCCCATAGCTAAAACATAATCAACTCTTGGCTGTTGTTCACACCATTTCATAATATCTTCACGAGAATAAGCACTATCTCCCCTGATTATGATATGAGTATCCTGCCATTTTTCTCTAATCAATCCAATTATTCTTTGTAATTCTGGTAAGGCTTCTGCTGCTGGATCGACAGACGAAGAACGAAGTTTAGCTACTAATAAATGATGACCGCAAAAAATGTATAAAGGCGCATAAGAGAGGAGAATAAAAAATCAAGGAGTCTTTCTAGTTAATTGTCTGTTCCTATAAGTTAACTTATAGGTTTCTAAGACTCCTTGATTTTTTGAATTCCTTTTATAACATACTCCTTTATAATAAGGA
>JASJCP010000271.1 GCA_030065935.1 Xenococcaceae cyanobacterium MO_167.B27 | reverse complement strand
CATCTTTCTCCTAGATGGTGGGACTTTAACCCACATCCAACTATCAGTTCAAGCTACATACGGTTTTCTCTCCGTCATCACCTGGATGGCTCTACTTCTCTAGTTTCTAGAGCTTCGCACCATCAACGAATCGCACGCGAGTCACGTTTGCTTATCCTGGGAATTACCCCATCCTTTTTCTGGCATTACCCGTCAATTCGGGTTAGGCATTTGCTTCTTGACCCATCCTTCCCGACCACACCATACGGTTTGATACCTACCAGTCTTTCTGGGGGTGTGATTGGGTTACTTCGTTCCTACATACCATTGGTTGTGTTCTTTAGGATTCATCTGTCCACCTCTGTGAACTGGTTGTGCGTCACTAATACGAACGAAATTAGTGAACCAATATTCTGTCGGGTATTTCCGACGCAGGGCGTGATATGACTCACCAGCTTATTTTCCCTGCTCGACTTTTTGGATGGTTCTGTAGATGATTCGTTTAGAATTTTTCTATCCCACGATGTCCTTTTCCTTGAAATTATCTCAGTCCAGGGTCGAATATAGAACACTTGCTTGCGATGAGGCGTAGAGAGCAATTATCGCGCTGTTCGCTTTTACTCCCGCAGATTAGGAAGGAGCAAAAAATTAAAATACCAGCCTTCATCAGTTAGCAGTAAGAGCCTAACAATTAAATGAATTATTTAAAAGGCTGGTATTTTAATAAAGCGCAAGTCCCTTACATCTGGGTTATCAATCCAGATGTAAGGGAAACTTCTCTCCTCCGTCACCAGAGGGGACGCTGTATGCTTTTCCCTTTGCACAGAAGGGCAAGGACTTGGATTTCTAGGTTACTCTCCTCACCTTGATGGTATGTAAGTTGTCATCTTCTAGAGGATGTTAAGTGCGAACTCAATCCAGTTGGATTACTCTAGAAGTGCCTATCATCCCCCTAATTATTTAGGTTTCGATAGAACGAATCGCACCGCTCGATAAATCGAGGGACTTCTTTTGACATTTAAGTTAAAATCTCAGTAAAAATATCTAGCATCTGGCTTAAAATAAAAACAACCAGGAGTAACAGAAACTTGACCGAGATGAGAAACACAGGAATGGCATATATTTTGTGGAGTCTCTGCTTTCTGGGATTTGCAGGGATTCATCGCTTTTATCTCGGTAAGCCGTTCAGTGGAATTATCTGGTTTTTGACTTGGGGTCTATTCGGCATAGGACAGTTCGTGGACTTGCTTCTGATACCAGGAATGGTAGAAGAGAAAAATTCTGAATTAAAAGGGAGATTAGAGGCAAGAAACAACGAGCAGCTTTCCTCTGAGATTAGTCCCATGCTGATAATGTCCCCAACTCACTTAATCCTGAAACTACTTTCGGAGCAACCAGAAGCTACCCTAGCAGATTGTGTTCTAGCTACAGGTGAGGAGACTTCAAAAGTCAAAGTTCTCTTGGAGCAAATGCAACGAGAAGAATTAATCACGGTGGGAAATCGAGAATCTGATGGCGCGATCATTTATCGGATGATTTAGAACATTTTTACTAAAAAATTGCCAACAAAATGTTAGAATAAAGCTTGAGAATGGAATACTTTTAACATAAATAGTAGTAATTCAGTATCCAAGGGCTTTTCCGTAGAGTATTGAGGTATTTCTTTTCTGATAATCTTGTCTCTGGTGAACACACACTTATTGAGAGGACAATAATTGTATGTCAATTTATGTAGGAAATTTGGATTATTCTATCAATCAAGAAGACTTAAATGAAGTTAAGAGCGAGTATGGAAAAGTCAAACGAGTTCACATTCCCACAGATAGAGAAACAGGTCGCGTGAGAGGATTTGCATTCGTAGAAATGGAATCGGATACAGATGAAGATAAAGCTATTAAAGAGTTAGATGGCACAACATGGATGGAGCTCACTCTAAAAGTCAATAAAGCTAGACAGGAGTGAAAATAGAAGCTCATGATTGTGGTGGTCGTCATAATCACCGTTTCGCGCGCTTTTGTTAATCAACTCTTTATCAAAGATTTAGCTCTACTTTATCTATTTTCCGATTTTACTTCTTACCAAGATAAGAAGTAAACCTTGACAGGAGTTGTAGCCGTGAAAATACGGTGGAAAGTCTAAAGAGCAAGTATAACTATGTGGATGGTAGGGGAAATTTCGCGCTCCTGAATGTAGGTCTTGATGAGTTTGCTGATTATAGCGAGTTTCTTCAATACAAATCCCATTTGTTGATTAAAGCCTGAAGTAATCTGTTTTTTAAGTTTATCTTGTTTTATGAGATCAGGATTAAGTTTTAAAGACCCGACAAGCTATCCACCCATAGATACTAAGATTGACTCCTAAAACCAACAGACCCAGGAAAATTTGAACTGAGCGAGTTAGTTCTCCAGGGTAAATAATCGGTAGGAGATAGTGTTCGATAAAACTCACATCATAACCAACTGCACCAGAACGTTGTCTCAGCCAGTTTTCTAGGGGTGTGAGGGGACATACCCAACCGCAAAGAGAAATGAGTACAGCCCATAACCAAGCAGGCAGATGAACAAAAGCCAAACGACGATACCTCAGTACTAAAAAACCACCTACTACAGCGAACAATATGAACCCTAAATGGATAAGTACCACGAAATCAGCAGTGAGACGGTAAATCATCTTATTCTTCTCCTCTTATCTCTTTTCGCCCCTGTGCAGGAAGTAGAGTTGACACCAGGCGTTTGAATTTAACCCAAGGTTTAATTTGCGTAACTGTAGGACTGCCAGTTGAGATTAATGGTTGCTTATTCAAGCCCTTCGATCCTCTATGATTGTTTCTGTCAAATCCTCACTACAATGTTGTCGTTTTTGGGAGAAAATAGATATAAAGAGGGTACAAAAATACTGAGTTAATGGTTGTTTAGCTATCCCAAAAAATTCCTCAAAGTGGGGAGGTGATAATCGTGATGAATTCCCAATTTGTGACTGGTACACTTAAAACTACTGTCAGTTTACTCTTGATGGGAGGAATTTTGCTATGGCCTTTGATCATGGTAGCCCAGACAGTTCCGACTCCCAAGTATACAGCCCAGCATCTGGAAGGATTTGTTCCTAGAAATTGGGCTGAATGGTATTTCCGCGTTGGCGGACAGGGAGCTGAAGGTGCAGAAGAAAAAGAAGTTGAATCGGTTTATGAACTAACAAATCATTCCAGCTTAGAATGGGAGATTCAAACTCGAAATCAAGAGTGGCTTAATCTAAATCGAGGGGATGGTTCTAGAGATTTAGTCCGAGCTGCCATTGTTCAATTTTAAAACAGGTTCAGGGAGTGAAGAATTATGAATTTGGGTTGGACATCGAGTGCTTTATTGTGTTGTTGTATTTTACTAAACTGTATCCCTAGTGATGCAGCAGAATTATCCCTTAATTTCTCTCGACTACAGAGACCCTACTCTAATCCTGTGATGGAGCAATTTGAGCAATCCTCAATCCCACCCGCTCAATGGTTCCTCCAGCGACCCATTGAGTGGCAGCGCTCTCACATGGTGGAATACCAGCTTCGGGCGCGCGGGATAAAAGATGAACGAGTCTTAAGAGCCATGTCCCAAGTCCCCCGTCACCAATTTGTTGACTCATCTTGGAGAAATTTAGCCTATAGCGATCGCTCATTACCGATTGGTCACAATCAGACTATCTCTCAGCCTTATATTGTGGCTTACATGAGCGAAGCTGCTAAAATTTCTCCCAGTGATAAAGTATTAGAAATCGGAACTGGTTGTGGATACCAGGCAGCAGTACTAGGTGAGCTTGCTCAAGAAGTCTACTCAGTCGAGATTATTCCCCAACTGGCTCAAAGAGCTCGTCGAACTCTCAGTCAATTGGGTTACGAGAATATCGAAGTAAAAACTGGTGACGGCTACCAAGGCTGGACAGAACATGCTCCCTACGATGCAATTATAGTTACCGCAGCTCCAAAACGCATACCCCAAGCCTTAATCGACCAACTAGCAACTAACGGCAAGATGGTGATTCCTGTGGGTACGTGGTATCAGGAAATAGTTGTGCTGACCAAAACACAGGAGAAGATACTCGAAGAAAGAACCATTCCAGTTCGTTTTGTACCTATGAGAAGAAAATTCCTAAAATGATGAACTAACAATATCGTCACCACATTTAAGGTACACAACCAGCAACTTAACAATAGACCTCTTGCAAAAGTCTTAATTAAACGATTTAGAAAGACAAGGGAGACAAGGGGACAAGGGAGAAATTGATGGCAATGGATACGTGCTTTAACCCCAGTTTATTCAATCCCCATGTTGATAGAAAATTTATTTATGCAAGAAGTCTAATTACTTGTTGCCAGTCTAATTGGGTAGGTTGAGATGAATCTGTTAACTCGTAATCAGCATCATTAAACAAATTTCCTTGTCTGGTAGTTTATTATCTGCTAAATCCACTCCCGTGGCTCTAACTTGTAATAGCGTTTTAGTTGATTGTAAAGAAGCGGATGGTGTTGAGCCATTTGTCTGGGTTTTTCAAAAAAAGTCTCTGTGGCAACGGCAAAGAATTCAGCAGGGTTAGTTATGCCATACTCATCCATAACTGTATATGCACCTCGTTTCACATTTTTAATTAATTGCTGATATTCTCGTGTAAAGACTTTTGCCCAACTAGCATAATCTGACTTTTGTTCTAGAATAGGCACTCCATTAACAGTTCCACTTTCACTGTCTAGCTGATGGGCAAACTCGTGGAGAATTACATTGTGTCCATCTTCCCAATTCTCTATATCGTATTTAATCTGCGACCACGATAGTACAATTTGATCTCTACTCCAGGATTCTCCGAGTCTCACCACTTTGCTTTCTTGCACAACGTAGTTGCTTACAGCGGAAACCTGGTTGACGACATAAGCACTGGGATAAACCAAAATCTCACAAAGCTTTGGGTAATATCCTCCTCTTTCATTCAACAGCAGCAGAGCGGAAATAGCAGCAATAGTGAGCTTAATTTCTTCAGTGATTTGCAATCCACCACATCCCACAAACTGTTTTTCTGCCAGAATTACATTGACATGACCCTGAAGCCGTTTTCTTAGTGATGGTGAAAAATGTTTATAGAAGATAAGATTCTGCTTAATAATAACCTCCCAATGTAGGGGAAAAGGTTTTTCTTTAATTGCTTGACGACGAAGTTTAATGAGAGCAGGCACTAGCCAAATCAAAGCGATAATAACAGTAATAGTTAACAAGAAAACTACGGCTTTTTTCATCTGCCCTCTTCAATTGGTGTTGTCAAGCTAACTGGTTCATACTTCGCACTTTCTGTGTCGGGAAAATATCAGGAACAAAAAATATCCGCTTACTGCGATTGGTCGTCACTATTACTATTATCCAAGAATTATTTGTGAATATTCATTTTTCCCTATTTAGCCTCTTGAGATTCTAGTTCTTCAACCACGTTCCAACCGATTTCAGATTCTTGGGCTATTTGGTCTTCTGGATCACGGCAGACACGGCTATGCAAAATTGCCTCTCCGATTTTTTGTGACACAATATCACTAGGAGATAATTGTGCTATCGGAATTTTCATCAGAATATCGGTTACTGAAATGATCCCCAGTAGTTTGTCTTTAATCACAGGTGCTTTTTGAATACCTGTATTAGCAAATAGTCGAGCCACATTAGTCAGACTCAGATCAGGATTAACGACGATACAAGGTTTCGTCATTATCTGCTCGATTCTGACCTGTGAGGGGTCTTTTTCTTGGGCTGTGACACCATAAACAATATCTGTTTCAGTGACAATCCCATAAGCATCATCCTCATCATTAGGTTCGACAATCAGAGAACGTAGTTTTTTGTTTTGCATTAAGGCGAGAGCCTCCGCTACTGTTGCCCAACTGTGAATCATTGACATCCTCCCGCCAGTAAACTGGGGGATTCCTACCAGTCTATGATAGACTTTCGGTGGGTACTCGCTTCACAGACAATTGCTCGAAACAAGTTTCAAGTCTGACATCATCTCCACGAGGGCTGTGTCCCAGCCCA
>JASJCP010000270.1 GCA_030065935.1 Xenococcaceae cyanobacterium MO_167.B27 | reverse complement strand
CAATCAACCAGGTTTATCGGTAAAAGTCAAGTCTGGCATGGCTTATATTTAGCGATCGCCTTACTCATCAAAAAAAATATTTACTATTCTTACACAGTAAGTTCGGTAGAACCATATAAATGACAATATGTGGTTAAGATAATTTGAAAAAAACAGAGAATATAAACCAAGTATATATTGCCATGTCAATGAAAAGAGAGTAGGAGAAAAATGAGTAATCCAGTAATTTTCTGTATTTTTAGATAAGTTACTTAAATAGAAAAAATAAAAAAATATAAATACTAAAACAGGGATACTGAATGTTAGAATAACTTTGTTCCAGTGAATTTTTTTCTCCTCTATAGCTGTCATAATAACTAAGAATAGAAAAATAGGAGCTAAGAGCATAACGCCGATTAACTTTGTAAATATAGCTACGGTTAAGCTAAGTATTAAGCCAATATATCCTGAAAGCTTTTCTGGTTTTGCTATCACACGAGATGCAAAAAAAAATGCCAGTGCTGTAGCGAACAAAAGTAATGAGTAACCTCTAATTTCTTGTGAGAATCGTAACATTACAGGTGCAGTAGAAAAGTAGATTCCAGCCAGAATACTGGCTAGACAGGAATATTGTTTGAGCCAACTCATTACTACTGCTACTGTTCCCAAACCAAAAAACACTGAAAATAATCGCAAAGACTCTTCACTACTGGTGATTTTTGACCAAAAGTAAAGTAATACATAATATAAAGGTGGATGAACGTCTCCCCTCAAATCTTGAAGCATTTTCAACAGATTTGCTTTTGAAATCATCTGAATAGTAAAAGCCTCATCAAGCCAGATTCCCTTGTCCAAACCTATTAAACGAATACTAAATGCCACTACCAAAATTCCTACTAGGAAATAAGGATAAATCTTATCGCTGCTCAACCAATTCGAAGGACTATTAATGAGTTTAGACATATAAGCAAATTCAAAGTAGATCGGCTTGATTTTTCAAGGTGAATAGAGGTTTTGACACCCCATAAGCATTTACTAATACGATGCCATTATCTATTTTATCGACGCTTCCCAAATTTGGTAAATTTAAAACCTTCTGCTACCTTTTCTAGTTGGGTATTGGGAACTAGAATTTCTCCCAGATTATTTTGTTTGGTGTAGAATTTGTGAACCATTATGTGTTGGTAAGTTTCCCCTGGACGCAAAATGACCGAAGGAAAGTTAGGCTGATTGACTGAGTTGGGGAAGTGTTGTGTTTCTAAGCACAAACCCTGATGTCTTTTATAAACAACACCTTCTTTTCCTGGTGTTTCAAGCTTACGAAAATTGCCAGAGAAAAACTGCAATCCTGGTTGATTAGTGTGAAGTTCCATCACCCGACCCGACAGAGGTTCGTACACAGTAGCTGCTAGTTTCATCTGGGACAATTCCCCATTCAGGACATAATTGAGGTCGTAGCCGACTCGACGATTTTGTTTAAAGATGCTTCTAAGCTGATCTATTCCCTCTCCAATCAATCGAGGCTGGGTAAAGTCATAGGGTGTATCTTTAACTGATTTAATTTCTCCTGTAGGTATTCGCTGTTTGTTGCTAGGCGTATATCTATCCCCATTGATGGTTAAATATTGTCCTAGAATGTTCCCGCGATCATGACCAGCCAAGTTCCAATAGGAATGATTCACCAAGTTTACAGGAGTAGGCTTGTCAGTCGTAGCGGTCATTTCCAGCTTCAACTCATTATCATTAGTCAGTGTGTAAATGGCTGTCACTGCTAAATTACCTGGATACCCTTCTTCTCTGTCAGAACTTAGATAAGTCAGTTTTAGTGCCTGTCCTTGGCTACTTTTAATTGGTTCAGCTGACCAAACTACTTTGTCAAAACCTTTGTTACCGCCGTGTATGTGATGGGGAGCAGCATTAGCAGTTAGATCGTACTGTTGACCATCGAGAGTGAACTGAGCATTTTTTATCCTGTTAGCGACGCGACCGACAACTGCACCAAAATATAAGTAGCGGTTAGCCGAAAAATAGTCTTCTAGACGCTCGAATCCCAGCACTACATCGTCTAGCTTACCTTTATTGTCAGGCAAATGTAATTCAGTAAGAATCGCCCCGTAGTTGGTTATCTTTGCGACTAAACCATTGGCATTAGTTAAGGTGTAGAGATAAACTTTTTGACCATCTTCAGTCCGACCGAATTCAGTCTTCGTTACTTTGTTGTTTTCGTTTGTCTGGTAATTATTTTCAGTAGCATGGGACTGAGCGGGATTAAATCTCCTATAGGAATCTATATGCACTAAAAGTAAACTTATTCCCATTATGGTAAAAACAGCGAGGGATTTTCTTAACATCGAGCAAGCAAAAATATTAGCTTTTTTGGTAATTGTAGCTGAAGGGGAGACGAGCTTCATAATCCATATATGGCAAGGCGTAAGCCAGGTGTTCTCTCGTTGACAGATGAATCAAGCTAATATGACGAAGAGTAGCAAAATATTTAAGTAAACTGGGGAGAAAGATGTGGGAAAAGCCAAACGAAGAAAAGGATTCGACTCTGAAACAGATAAATTAATGGTTGCCTTATCTCAGGAATCAACGTGATGCTCTCTCTGCGATTAAGAATTTATGGTGCAGCATAATCAATATAAATAAATAATTATGTTTCCTAAACCAGCCTTTACACCCATTAAATAAACGGGTTTGGCATCTCCTTACCCCTACTCGCAAATGAAGGAGAACTGGTATTACTAGGTTTTAAAACACTAATAATACCTAGTAAAAATAAAATCTGACCGTACTGAAATCGATAGCATATCCTCTAAGCAGCAGGGGTTAAATATTTCCCATTCACAACTTCGTGATAATAACTCTGCAACTGTTTTGTAGCAGCAGCCCAGCCCCATTTTTCTGCTTCCTTACGAGCATTAGTCCTTAATTTTTCTCTTTCTCCTGTAGCTTGTAATAATCGCTTGGTAGCTGTAATTGCGCCATCAGGATCATTAACATCGAATAAGTAGCCATTTTCTCCATCAGTGACAATATCAGGAATACCACCAGAGTTGGCTGCTACTGCTGGACAACCTGCTGCCATCGCTTCTAATAATACCAGTCCCAGAGTCTCAGTACGAGAGGGGAAAATAAAAGCATCCGCGGAAGCATAAGCAGAAGCTAACTCTAAACCTTGTAGATAACCTACAAAAAAAGTATTTGTTCCTGCAAAATGTGCTTCTAAAGCCTCTCGGTTGGGTCCATCTCCTACGATCGCCAGACGGGCTTCGGGGATAGCTTCTAAGACGGGTTTGATTTGATCGATTTGTTTTTCAGCAGAAACCCGACCAACATATAGTAGTAAGGGACTATCAGGATGTCCTTGGGACAGACGCGATCGCATTTGGGCAGAAGCAAGATGGGGTTGGAACATTTCTGTATCTACTCCCCGTTGCCACAAATCTACTCTTTCTATACCATGGTTTATCAGTTCCTCTACCATAGCAGTTGAAGTACAGAGGTTTAATTTAGCTCGGTTATGGGCTGTTTTAAGCAATTCCCACAGCACTCCTTCCAATGCCCCTAAGCCGTAATGTTGCAGATATTGGGGTAAATGAGTGTGATAGGAAGCAACTAGGGGAATATTCATGGTTTTAGCGTAATATATTCCTCCTACTCCCAAGAAGGCTGGATTTACTACGTGAATTACATCGGGCTTAAATTTTTCAATAACTTCTTTTGTGCCAATAGGAGGAAAAGCTAATTTTAATTCTGGATACAGAGGGAGGGGTAAACCAGGAATTCCATGTACTTTTGCCCCTTTATACTCAGTTAAACCGCCATCGGGGGCTACTACTAAAACGCGATCGCCGTTCCGTTCTAGATAGTCTATTGTATGGCGTAAGCGAGTGACAATGCCATCTACTTTGGGTAAAAAAGTTTCTGTAAATAGAGCAATACGCATAAGAAATTAGAAAAATCTAAACATACAATATACAACTACCGAATTTATCATCAAATCGCACCAAGATCATTGATCGGTGTTCAACTATCGATGTTAATCGCGGAATAAATAGCGGAATAGTCTTCATTCTCTAAGCCAAGAGCGATCGCTTTTTGGATAATCTGGCGTATCCCCTTAAGACTGCTAGTATCTAAACCTAGTGCTTCAGCTTGAGTTAAAAATAAATCTGTATCTTTTAGTAGATGTTTAGTAGGGAAATTGGGATTAGTAAAATTGCGTTCTCTCATGCGAGAGAGTTTCTTATCAAAAGTAGGAGCGTATAAGGCACTTTCCCGTAATATACTCATGAACTGCTCCACATTTACCCCTTCTCGTTGCACAAAGCCCAAACTGAGAGCAAACGCTGAGGTTAAACTAGCAATTAACTGATTTAGAGCCAGTTTCATCGCTGCTGCTGTCCCCACTTCTCCTGTATGTATGGGTTCAGGACTAAAATGTTTGAGAACACTACACCACTTAATAAATTGATCGCGAGTGCTACCCACCATTACAATCAATTCCCCAGTTTTAACTTGAGGAATACTCCCCAACACTGGTGCTTCTAAATACTCTCCTCCTGCTGCTACCACTCGCTCTCTGATGGCTCTACTTTCTTGTGGTGCGATGGTTGCCATCTGAATAATAGTATGGTGGGGTAAATAAGAGATTGCTTTATCCGTTAGTATGGTTTCTGCGATCGCTGTCCCATCAGTTAACATCAAAATAGTACAATCAGCTTCTTGAATTACCTTGTCTGGAGAATCTGCAACTATACCCCCCGCATCTGCTATAGGTTGCAACTTATCTGGTGTGCGATTGTAAGCAATAACCGAGACATTAGCCCCTAATAATCTTATTGCCATAGGTTGACCCATTAAACCAGTTCCAATTAGCCCAATTTTCACTATTAAATTCCCCTTCCACAAAAATCTACCAAATTACATCTGAGTAAAAATCTCTTATTACTTTATCTGCTGTGATTATTAAAGCTTGATTACTTTTAGCTAGAGCTACAACAACTCGATCAACTGAATCTCGATGAGTCCATTCTAGTTGGACACTTTCTAACCACAAATCCTCATTAATAGGAATAATACTAACCACACTAGACTTTTTAACAGAGGCGACGTAGTCGTCAAGAGGGACTCCTAAATCTAGTTTTTTATTTTTGATTTTAATAGCGATTTCCCAAATAGCAGTGGATGGAACAAGACCATTTTTTTTTCTTTCCATCTCATTGCAAGCATCTTTAGCAGCTTGAGAAAGCTTATCTGGATCGAGACTCCACCAAATCAAAGCGCAAGTATCGAGGACAATCTTCACACTTCGCCCCATTCCTCTGTTGTGGGAGTTGTTAAATCCTCGAAATACTTTACCTTACCTCGCATTTGCCCAAATAACTGCTCTGTTGACGGTGAATTGCCATATTTGGAAATTTTTACTACTGGTTTCCCTCGATCAGTTACTATTATTTCTTCTCCTTCAGACTCTACAAATCTCAAAAACTCTAGTAGTTTGCTTTTTAGTTTACTTTTGGAAATGGTTTTCATAAATGCCCCTAGTCATGACTATAGTCATTTACCAAAATATCATAATCTGTAACTGTTGACGGTACAAGCCCTGATGGTTTATTTCCTAGCTCTATCTTTACAGAGGTAGAACAAAATGCAGTAGGCAATGGTGGAGAAATCAAGATTACTACTGCTAATCTCTTTTTAACTAATGGTGGTCGAATCAATGCCAATAGTTCAGGTTAAAAATAACCCGACATTTTAGTCTAGACGCGCTACTAGCTGTAATCTGCGATCGCTATATCATCGATTAATGCATCGGCTACTTATAAGACTAGTGGGCGAAAAAGCCTGTAAATAGTAGAGGTAATAGAATTAGAGCAGACACTATTAGGAGTAAAGTTCCTGCATCGACATCAATTTCATTTTTAGGAGGTTGATTAGGGTTATTCATCAGAA
>JASJCP010000269.1 GCA_030065935.1 Xenococcaceae cyanobacterium MO_167.B27 | reverse complement strand
AAATGCAGCTTCAGTTGTTCCTACTATTTTATCCATCAAACCAAATTGTAATATGGCGATATATTTCATTTTGTCATTAAATGAGTAAATTACAAGCCAAGATTCAGGATAGGGTCAATTCATGAATTGACCCTACAAGGCTTTCTAATATCATTTAGATTTAATTGCTGTTGGGAAAACTAGATAGTGGTTTATGACTGGATACATTTACATCAGTCTCAGAAGCAATATCAGTAGCTACCGCGATCGCGCCTTCCTCCAAGTTGTTTGATAGACATCATTGCAAAAACTCGTATTCCACCACGCCTTAATCCTCCTCCCACGAGTAGTTAAAGTCCGCCCCACAAAGAAAGGAGCGGATCAATGATGTTCACTATCAATAAAGTTCAGACCCTCAGAATTTATTAGTAATCCATAGAGATTGATAGGGTTGAAGATTCAAAGTGTCATAAATGTTATTGAAACATTGTCCACTAATTAGGTCGCACCAAGTATCAATAGAAACTAAGTTTAAGGAAGATAATTGTAATTCTTGAAGGCGATCGCTTAAATTAAAAATACAGAATATACTTTGATCTCGATCTCTACTTTGTCGCCAAAAAGTGAACAAGGCATTATTGAGAGGGTGTAGGGTGTATTGAGTTGCATAAGGGTGAAAAGCTTGCTGACGGCGACGAATTTGAATGCGCCGACACAATTCTTTCAAGACTTTGGCTTGAGGAGTAGTAGGGTCAGCAAGACGTTGTTCTAGTTCTTCGTAGTTCCAACGATAACGATTAATGGAACGATTTGCTCCTGTTTTTGTTACTCCTTCGTGGTAGTTGGGAGTTGCCAAGAGACTGTGAAGATAAAAGCCAGGGATTCCTTCTAAAGACATCTTAATGGTCTGGGAACAGATAAATCGCTCCAATTGCCATTCATCTTCTCCTTTAACTGTACCTTTGAGAGCATCAAACAGAGAAATATTAATTTCATAAGGGCTTTTTGTGCCGTCAGGTTTACTTCTCATACTGATTTTGCCCCCAAACTTCTCCATAGTCTCTAGAAGTTGCTGATATTCTTTTTCGTCTAGTAATCCTTCTGCTGGGCGTACTCCAATGCCATCATGGGAAGCAGTAAAGTTAAAGTAGGCACAACCCATAGGTGCAGGAGGCATACTCATCATCCAAGTTTTGAGGTGCTCGGATTTGCCTTGAATTAAAGCATTAATTAGCAAAGGAGGAAGGCTAAAATTATAGATCATGTGTGCCTCATCCCGATTACCAAAATAGCTCAGATTCTCCCTATTTGGTACATTAGTTTCGGTAATTAGGGCAATATCACTATTGACCATTTGCAACACTTCCCGAATGATTCTCACTATGGCATGGGTTTGAGGAAGATGGATACAAGGAGTACCAATTTTTTTCCACAAAAAGCCTACCGCATCGAGGCGGATATATTTCGCGCCTTTTTCCACATAAAACAGAATAATTTTAATAAATTCAATCAATACATCGGGGTTGGCAAAGTTGAGATCGATCTGATCGTGACCAAAAGTTGCCCAGAGGTGTTTTTTTCCTTTTACTGTTTCAATTTCTGCCAATAGAGAGCTACTACGGGGGCGGACTACTTCCGATAAATCAGTATCAGGATCGACTTCAATAAAATAATCGCATCCTGGCTTTTGCTGCTGTTTATATTGTTGTAACCAGACACTTTTACTGGAGATATGATTAATTACTAAATCCAGCATCAAATTAAATTTGTCTGCGATCGCTTCAATATCTTTCCAGTCTCCGAGTTCAGGATTTACCTGAAGATAATCAATTACAGCAAAACCATCATCAGAACTGTAGGGGAAAAAAGGTAAGATATGTACTCCTGTAATCGTCTCTGGTAAATATTTACTCAAAAAGCGATCGAGAGTTACTAAGGGCTTTTCCGCACTATTGTTACAGATACTATCGCCGTAGGTAATCAAGATAACTTTATTTTGATCCCATTTATAAAGATTTTCCCCTCTAGTTTGTGTGATATGCTCTTGAAGTAGCTCATATAGCTGTTTGACTAAGGTTTCGGCTGTGGCTTGACCATAAACCTTTTCTAATAGGGGTATGACGTTGCGGAAAATTGGTTTGATTCGTTGGTTGGATATAGTCATAAATCAACTATCTTGGTTTCAGTTCTCCCTAACTTAAACCCAATTGCGGGAAATTGTCAGAAAATCAAACTTAGCAAAAAAAGATGGTTCTTACAGATAGTTTTGCAACAGTATGTCGCAATATTTATCTGATACTTGTTTTGATTTATACTAAATTATCCATTGGGATTGGATATCTTCAACTCATAATGGGGGTAAGTAGGTATAGCTATTAAAGTTAAATATGATTAAAAGAAGTCAATATGCACGAAACGCCGTTTCCTTGTACAGGATTCTTTATGTCAGACAGTCTTAGGAAATTTACCACTTCTTGACATAGTTAAGTTTAACTATGCCAATCTACTTAGCGCGAGATAAAATTGTCATCAGATTATTATGCGAATTGAGCAGTTACAAGCTTTTCTAGCAGTAGTAGATACAGGGAATTTCGGACAAGCAGCTAAAAAATGCGGAGTAACCCAATCTACTATTAGTCGTCAAATTCAGTCCTTAGAAAAAGATTTAGGCATCAGCTTATTTCATCGTACTGCTCAGACGAAATTAACCGTGGGAGGAGAAAAATTATTACCCCGCGCCCAGAGAATTTGTCAAGAATGGTCAAAAGCTACTCGGGAATGCACAGAACTAATAACAGGTAAACAGCCAGAATTGTGTGTAGGAGCGATTCAATCGGTATGCGCTCATTATTTACCCCCTATTTTGCCTAAATTTTGTCTAGATTATCCCAAAATCCAATTAAGAGTAACGGCTCTAGGCAGCGATCGCGCTCTTAAAGTGCTGCGAGATGGTTTAATTGATATAGCGATTGTAATGAATAATCGTCTTTTGACAACTTCTGGAGAAATGAGCGTACAAGTTCTCTATGAAGAAGAAATCAAAGTATTAATGGCAGCTAATCACCCTCTAAGTAGTTATGAGTCAGTTCCTCTTATAGAATTAGCTCAATATCCCCAGGTAGTATTTAAAGATGGTTACGGTATGCAAAGATTGGTACAGGAATGGTTTAGCCGTCAAAATATAGAACTGAAAACTATCATGGAACTAAATACCCTTGATGCTTTTCGGGGAGTTGTGCGACAAGGTGAAATAGTAGCTCTTTTACCCCAAGGTGCATTAATTGAATCTATTAGGGATCCGACTTTAGCAATACGCCCTTTGAGTCAACCCCCTGAGCTATCTAATTCTGAGATGGTTAACTCTGCTAAAGAAAATAGTTTTTCCCGTCAAGTGGTTCTAGTTACTACCTGCGATCGCTTATTAATTCCTCCCATAGCCCATTTCTGTGATTTGGTACAGAAAAACTTAACAAATAATTTCTTATCCACCCCTGAATTAATAAGTTGCCATTAAACTGGATTTATTTACCTGTATGTAGGCAATGAGCGATCGGTTTCGAGAATTACTCAAAAAAGTTGGCAGTGGAACTCACACTAGCAAATCTCTGACTCGTGAAGAAGCAACCCAAGCCACTGTAATGATGTTGCAACAGCAAGCAACTGCAGCACAAATTGGTGCTTTTATGATCGCTCACCGCATTAAACGCCCTACAAGTGAAGAATTAGCAGGGATGCTAGACGCTTATCATCTCTTAGGAAAGAAAATTAGTGTCGCTAACTTAAAAGGAAACCATCCCCCAGTCTGTTTTGGAAATCCTTATGATGGACGTTCCCGTACTGTTCCTGTAATGCCCATTACGTCCCTAATCTTATCAGCAGCAGACATTCCCATAATACTTCATGGTGGAGATTCTATGCCCACTAAATATGGTCTGTCTCTATTGGAAATTTGGCAACAACTAGGAATTGACTTTTCAGGTTTTTCTCTAGTTGATATAGAAACTTGTTTAGCAACAACAGGAATTGGATTTGTCTATCTCCCCCAACATTTCCCCGAAGCCTATAGTCTCATTCCCTATCGCGAACAAATTGGCAAGCGTCCCCCCTTTGCTACTATTGAATTAATTTGGTGTCCTGTCCAAGAAACTATCCCGATTATTTGCGGTTTTGTTCATCCTCCTACAGAAGAGCGCATTCGTGAAACCTTCGCCCTCAGAGAAGTTAAGCAATACACAACAGTTAAAGGTTTAGAAGGTAGTTGCGATCTGTCTCGTAACCGTACTGCTATTATTGGCAGTAGCAAAGATGGAGAGTTTGAGCGATTAATTATTCATCCTAGAGACTACAATCTTGATGGTAAGGATCTAGCCTTAACTTCTAATACCCAAGCTATAGCAGAAATACAAGCAGTAATTAAAGGAAAGTCAACACAGTTAACTCCTAGTGCTATTTTAAATGGGGGTTTTTATCTCTGGCATTTAGGTATTTGTCCCAGTCTCAACGAAGGAATAGCTCTAGCAGAAGAATTAATAACTAAAGGGGAAGTAGAAGCTAAATTCAATCAACTGCAAAGTTTTACCATCACATCACGGGTATAAACCATATAAGAATTGAAAATCTGATAGCAAATTATCAATAAGTTTGGCAAAATTATCTAAAACTTGCCAAACCGCATTTCATTATCAGATAGATTTAAAATTTATTAATCAAAAAGTTAATTCGATCAAATTTAGAGTTATTCTGGGAAATCTTTTAGAGCTAGTAGGTTGGGTTGAAGGATGAAACCCAACCATCACAAGCAATATTAACTTAATAACTTAAACTGACATTTTGCCAAAGCAAATTCATCATGAATTTGAAGTAGTTAGCGCGGGATAAGGTCGCGATAGTTGATAGAATTCGGCTCAAAGAAATAATTTTGGGCGTTGCTGAATCGGGGTATGATTTCTCCAGTATGCGATCGCGCTCTCCTCGAAATCAGCCATCAGTTAAATTTCATCCAATGTTCTAAATGTAAATCCCTATATTATATTGGGGTGTCTTGCGCTTAACTACCCAGTTAAGTCTAACCATTCGTAAACTCCGTGAAGAGAAAGCAGTGGAAATGGCTTTTACACTGCAACCAAAAGGTACTGGAGGTAAATATTTAGC
>JASJCP010000268.1 GCA_030065935.1 Xenococcaceae cyanobacterium MO_167.B27 | reverse complement strand
GCAAGTTCTCAAAAGGCTAGATAAAGCTTGGACTGATTTTTTCAAAGTGCCAGGACGGGGTTTTCCTCGTTTCCGCAATAAGAATCGGTTTAGAAGCTTTGTTTTTCCGCAGTTAGGTAAAAACTGTTTAGATGCTGGTAGAGTTAAGCTACCCAGTATTGGCTGGATTAAAATCAGGCAATCAAGAGGATATCCTGTTGGCTTTATCCCTAAACAATTTCAGGTTGTTAGGAGAGCTAGCGGATATTATTTGAGGATTGTCTTTCAATCTTCTGAATCCGTGCCAAATGCAGTGCCAGGAAAAGTGTCAATAGGTATCGACGCAGGAATAGAAAGTTTTGTGGCTACTCCAACTGAGTTAATCAAAAGTCCTAAATTTCTTCGAGGTCAACTCAGGAAGCTGAAATTGCTCCAGCGACGACTGAAAAAGAAAATTAAGGGTTCAAGTAATTGGTTAAAACTCCAGGAGAAGATAGCTAAGCTTCACGAAAAAGTAGCCAATACAAGACGTAATTGGCACTTTAATTTAGCTCATTATCTCTGCGACCAAGCGGATAATATTTTTGTCGAGGATATTAACTTTAATTCTTGGTCGAAAGGATTATTTGGCAAGCAATCTTTAGATTCGGGTATTGGTGGATTTATCAACGAGGTACTACCTTTTGTCTGCTGGAAAAGGGGCAAATATTATCTGAAAGTAGATAAAAATGGTACGTCTCAAGAATGTAGTGCTTGTAGTAAGCATACGGGTAAAAAGTCCTTAAGCCAAAGAATACATTCTTGCCCGCATTGCCTTCATACTGAATCGAGGGATACTAACTCAGCCAAAATAATTAGGGATAGAGGTTTAGTGGCGGTAGGGCATACCGTCCAAGAAAAGCGCGACAACGCGGTCTTGGACTCCCGCTTACAAGCTCTTGAAATGAATTCAAGAGACAGCGGATCGGCTTTCCCCCATGAGCGATTGTCGTAAGAAAGCTTGTCGAGACGGTCTAGCGGGGGTTGTTCAACTCGGTTTGTTTGACCTAGCCAAGAGTCTGTGAAACAAGAATCCCCCAGTAGAGCGACGACAGGAGCTTACTGGCGGGAGTGTCAATAGGTTTGCTGGGAGATTCCGATAGTTTGGGATTTAAGATTTTAGAAAATTTGGAGGTAAACCCCAGCAAGTTGGAGCAAAAACTACGTGAATCTTTAAATTGACCAACGTAAATTAAAGTTTATCTACGCCGAGGAACTTCATAAGTATAGAAATCGTAAGCCAGTTTAGTTTGAGGAAAAATTGCTCTAGCTTCTTGCTTAAGATCGTCTAGAGTAATCCCACCCAAAGCAGTATAACGAGGGCTGAAGTGAGTCATGATTAATTGCTTAACCCCTGCTAACAAAGCTACTTGGGCTGCCATAGTAGAAGTGGAATGTAAGCGATCAAAAGCCATTTCCGCATCTTGATGGGCGTAGGTAGCTTCATGAATCAAGACATCTGCATCTTTTGCTAATTCCACTGCTGCATCACAAAACACGGTATCTGTACAATAGACCATTTTACGTCCTGTTTCTGGTGCGCCACACAATTCTGCACCATTTATGATGCGACCATCTTCTAAAGTAATAGTTTGTCCTTGTTTCAGTTTGCCGTAAATGGGTCCTGGGGGAATACCTAAAGCTTTGGCTTTTTCTACATCAAACCTACCAGGACGATCTTTTTCTTCCACCCGATAGCCATAAGCTGGTACGCGATGTTTCAATAATTGACAACTGACCTTAAAATTGTCATCTTCATAAACTAGCCCTGGAGTTACTTTATGAACTCTTAGCCGTGAACCCAAATTCATGTAAGCATATTTCGCACAAGCATGGAGATATTCTTCTAAACCACTAGGGCCATAGATATCTATATTTTGACCATTCCCTGCTAAACCACCACTGGCAATTAAACCCATTAAACCAAAAGTATGGTCGCCGTGCATATGGGTAACGAAGATGCGTCTGACTTGAGAACTCTTAATTTCACTACGCAAAAACTGATGTTGTGTGCCTTCCCCACAATCAAACAGCCAAACTTCTGCTTTTTGGGGAAGGCGTAATGCTACACTAGATACATTACGCGATCGCGTTGGTACTCCAGAGCTAGTTCCAAGAAAAGTAATTTCCAAAGCCTTATTACATAAATACTCTCTCAACTGACTATCTTAACAAGAAGTCAACAGTGGTTAAAATCCGAGCGGGAATTCCCATCCCGTTCACGGGATAGGGATGTTCGCTGTGGCGATAAATTTTTGGACATAGGTTTACATTTTTGATACAGAATCTTTATATAGCAAGGTGTTGGGCTATTGTATAATAACTTTGTACGTAAAACCTAGCTATAAATTGCTGTAACCTCGTACAAAGTAACGCACCTAGACAATTTGGAATATGGGGTTCGACAAGAGAGTCTTGTCGGTAAAATTCCAGGCCTAATTAGATGTATGAGTATTTTTTTCTAATACGTTAGTACCGAAGGACGTTCGGGGAAAGAAATTGACTGTCAAGTTGTCGTACTGTCGGGGGTGCATGGTAGCTGCTATGTATCTAGATAATCCGCGTAGGGCAGTAAGGTTCTAATCGCGAGGTTAGAAGCCCTCTCCCTCGAAGGGAGAGGGATTAGTCACACGTTTAGGTCGGCTAAAGCCAAGCGAATTTGCTCTAAGCGTCGGCGATTTACTCCTAAATCCGATTCTCCTAAACGAGATGCAGAGCGAATATGAATTACTTGTTCATCAGCAGGGAAGTAAAATTCTGCATCATCAATAAATCCCATAATTCGACTAGTAGATTGGGTGCGAATATAATTATCAGTTTCTTCAACAATTTCAGTACGAGGTACAACAGACAGCACTTTGAGCAAGGTTTCTTTTGCTGTTGCCATGTCTGTATGATAGGGAATAGGAGCAATACTATGGGACTCATCACCATTCTGACTCACTACACAGTTAGGAGACTCGGGACAAGCAGTTAAATGATCGTCATTTACTCCCAAGTTATCAGGAGCAGTACCAGCAAAGATATCTTTTACTATGGGTAATGCTGCGAGGGAATAGTTACTATCTGCTAAAGCTGCACTAGGAAACAGTAAATTAGCAGTAAAAGTTAGGAAAGTAATAAATGCGATCGCAATTAAACGAGATAGTATCATTTTTATTGTGGAATCAGTAATGTTTTCCCAGTGGATCATAACAAGGGTTTACTTTCCTTTACAATATACTTCTTGTATAAGTAATCAACTTTTCATCAATCACCGATTAAAAATCATATTCCGTAGTAAATTGCTGTAACAAATAACTATAAAAACTCTCTTTGTCCACTTCTTTCATGACTCGGATTTTTTTACCACCAGGCTTGATAATAGTTCTACCCTGACTCATTCCTGTGGTGATAATATCGGTTTCTTGTTCTACTACTCGATAAAATTCGGGACGCGCCAGATAAGCTGTAGCGAGTATATCCCAACAATAGTAAGATTGAGGAATTGCCAGAGCGTAACACATTCCTGCTAAATCAGAAAGAGGATATTGGCGCTGTTTGGATAACTTCTTAATAAATTCAGCAGTAACAGGAACACTATTGGTAATATCGAGGGGACAAAGAGTTATAGGTATAGAAGTATCCCAAATTTGTTTAGCTGCGATCGCATCCCAAAAAACGTTCCATTCTGCTGTACCATCATGTTCTAGGGCAAAGACTTTTTCGACGTTTCCCGATACTTCTAACGCTCCTCCCATCCAGACAAGATCGGCAATTTTAGGAATAATCTCAGGTTGTAAGGCGATCGCTTCTGCTACTGTAGTTAAAGGTCCTGTTACCATTAAGGTTACTGGTATAGGAGACTTTTGCAAGGAAGTAATTATGAATTCTGTTGCGGTAGTTTCTACTAAAGGTGCAATGAGATAATCTTGTTGATTCAGAATCGGGAAATTGTCAATAATATGACAATCACGGCGAAAATCGGGCGGAAAAGGATTTATACCCCTAACCATACTCTCTGCAACAGGAATCTGAGATTTCCCCATCAAGTCTAATATTTTACGAGTAATACGAACCGCAGCTTTAGGATAACAGTCAGCAGGAGTTACTACGATTCCTATAGGTTCAACTTCTGACATAGTTAGCATTAGCATCATAGCTAAAAAGTCATCGATCGCACCATCATGATCCATTAAAACTAATTTTTTCATTTTATTGGCGCAAACCCAGCTTAATTAATAATTTTGTATCGTAAATTCCTTCTTGCCAATTGCGGGTAGATTGAATTTGCTCCTTGGTTAAATTTTCTACTCCAAAAAACTTAGTTTGTTTGACAGTTGCATCTTGCAAAATACACTGATTAAATTCAACATCTCCAAAATAAGCTCGGTCTAATTTAGCTCTAACAAAGTTAGTTCCTAAAATATTAGCTGCTACTAAGTGGGAATTGCTCAAATTAGCTTCAATACAATGACTATAGGTTAAATTTGCTCCAGCAAGATGAGCATTACTCAGATTAGCATTACTCAAGTTACTTTCTATCAGATGAGCATTACTCAGATTGGCATTGCTCAAATTAGCAAATCTTAAATCAGCACCACTAAGATAAGCATTACTCAAATTTGCTCCAGATAAATTAATACCTCTTAAGTCAGCTTCAGGTGCATTTAATCCTTGTAAACTAACATTATCGTCATTCAAATCTTGTAAGGCTTGAAATCTGGCATAGCTAGTTTTTAAACCATGAGCAGCATCTATAACTTTCCAAGCTTCATAATGTGCTTTCTTATCTCGTTCAGGAGTTTCTAGAAAAAAGATAAACACTGCTACTAAGATACTAAAACTTTCTACTATATTTAGTAATGTAGATTCTCTGATTTGACATAGTATCCAGGCTTCTATATTAGGACAAGTTTTTTCTCCTCCAAACCAAACTTCAATCACCAAAATAGCTCCAATTAAGGCGATTGCACCTAAAATAGCTGTTATTAGACGTACTAAAGTCCGTTGCAGAGTTTTTTTCATTTAATCAAAATGTAACTTGCTATTACCCAAAATTATAGAGAATAAAGGCAAAACCAACATCTTTTAAGTGTTGGATGTAGCCGTCGGGCGGGGCGTATAAACGCCTGGCAAAGCACAGGCGACAGCCC
>JASJCP010000087.1 GCA_030065935.1 Xenococcaceae cyanobacterium MO_167.B27 | reverse complement strand
GTGTCTTTAGAAAAAATGTCTGTGTAGGCGATCTGGCGGGGGCTTCTGGCAACAGTAGTCTAGTTAAAAGCCGAAGAAACAGAAAGCCTAAGTCGTGAGTCTTAGGAATCCCTCGACTCTGTCGATGGGAGGATGTCAATATGGCTCAATGTATCTGATGGGATGGACTGGTGGTTTTGTCCTCCTGGCTTTATTACTTGCCCCTTATTTACGGAAATTTGGCAAATATACTGTCCCAGACTTTGTAGGCGATCGTTATTACTCGGTATGGGCGAGATTAGTAGCTGTAGTGGCTGCAATCTTTGTTTCTCTTACCTATGTAGCTGGACAAATGCGGGGTGTGGGCATTGTTTTTAGTCGCTTCCTCCAGGTAGATATCAGTACAGGGGTGGTTATCGGGATGATAATTGTGGCATTTTTTGCTGTGTTGGGAGGAATGAAAGGTATTACTTGGACACAGGTGGCACAATATACTGTCTTAATTATCGCTTATTTAATCCCTGCGATCGCGATAGCCTTAATTTTAACAGGAAATCCGATTCCCCAGTTGGCTTTTAGTTTTAGTGATATTGTAGAAAAACTCAATGGGGTACAAGTAGATTTAGGGTTTACAGAATACACTCAACCCTTTGTTAATAAATCCATGCTCGATGTCTTGTTTATTACCATTGCTTTGATGGTAGGTACAGCAGGATTACCCCATGTTATTGTCCGCTTCTATACTGTAAGCTCTGCTCGTGCAGCCCGTTACTCTGCTGGTTGGGCGTTGCTTTTTATTGCTATTCTCTATACTACCGCACCTGCGATCGCATCTTTTGCTCGTTACAACCTAATAGACAGTTTGCACAATAAAACTATGGAGCAAGTCCAACAGTTAGACTGGGCAAATAAATGGTCAAATACTGGCTTACTAGGCTTTGAAGATAAAAATAATAATGGCAGAATCGAGTTAACCCCAGATAAAGAAAACAGCGAAATCACCATTGATCGCGATATTATAGTTCTCTCTACTCCTGAAGTAGCCAAACTCGCCCCTTGGGTAATTGCTTTAGTAGCAGCAGGAGGATTAGCAGCAGCCCTTTCTACTGCATCAGGACTATTATTAGTTATCTCTAGTTCCATTGCCCACGATGTCTATTACCGTATCATTAATCCTGAAGCCTCCGAGTCACAACGGGTAATGGTAGGGCGAATTATGGTGGGATTTGCAGTTGCTATTGCAGGTTATTTCGGTGATGAACTACTCATCCCAAACTAGCGTTTGGAACGAGTTTCTGACGCTTCAACGCCCCTAGTTGCCTCATGGTTCCGCACAAGGTAGAGCTAGGCGACTCCACATCTGACGAGGCAAGTTCCTTACCCCTAGCATAATCAAGCATAACCATAGCTGCTGCTACATCTCTATCACAAGTATAGAGGCATTTTTCGCAGCTATGAACACGCTCAGATAATGCTTTTTTCTTTTGATGACCGCAGTTTGGACAAGTTTGAGAAGGCTTAAGTTTCTTGGTGGGAACTTCGATGTAGAATCCTCCAGCCTCAGTTACCTTGTACTTAATCAAACTTTTGAGATTACCAATACCGACATCAAGCAAAGAACGATTTAGTCCTGTTTTCTGTCTTTTTCTCTTGCTGCCACTTTTAGCTTTACGGGTCATCCCTTTGAGATTTAATTTTTCTGTAGCTACCAAGCTATTACAGCTAACTATCTGTGTAGCTACTTGATGCTGCCAATCTTGTCGTTGCCTACCAACCTTGGCTTGTATCTTAGATACCGCTTTGTTGGCTTTTTTCCAACGACGAGAAGCTTTGATTCTTTTTCTGTAGTTAGGTGGTCTTTTTCTCCTACTTTTTTTGGCTAGTCGATTGATTTTTTCTTGTGCTTTTTTGACAAATCTAGGGTTATCAATTACCTTGCCGTTTGAATCAGCAACCGCATGGAGAGTGCCAAAGTCTAAACCAATAGCACCTTTGTCTGTTTGAGGTCTAGAAGTAACACACCCAACAGTTATAGATGCGTACCATTTTCCCTGTTTAAACAAGATGGTACAAGTTTTAGGAGTTCCCCAGTCGCGTGCTTGACCACGCATTTTGATATTTCCCAAGTTGGTCAACTTGAGATAACCATTTTTTCCTTCAGTACAAGCTTTCCATCCTGCTTTACAAGGATATGTCCAACCTTTATAACGTCGATTAGCCTTAAATTTTGGATAACCACTCTTTAGCTTAAAAAAACGCTGGAAAGCGAAATCAACGCGCTTTACAGTTGCTTGTAAAGCATGAGAACCTAACTCTTTATACTCATGCCAACATTCTTTAAATGCTGGCAGCGCATTTTGTTGGTCGAAGTAATTAACGGACTTACCTTCTTTTTGGTAGCTAGTACGACGATGCTCCACACAAGCATTGTAAAGATAGCAGTGTAATCTTTTCCACTCAAAAAGTTTTTTCTCTTGAGCAGTAGTTGGATATAAACGAAAAGTTACGCGACGGGTTACACTCATAAGTAGAATTATACTTTAGTGTGTCGTGAAAAACAATAAGTTAAATAAAGCTAGAGGATGTGTTTATCGACTTAGTGTACATATCGTATTTGTGACAAAATATCGACGCAAAGTTATCACCAAGGAAATCCTTGAGGACTTAGAAAAAATATTTACCCGTTTATGTAAAACCCAAAAATGCCAGTTAACCGATTTTAATGCAGAGCCAGACCACTGCCATTTGTTAGTTGAGCTATACCCAGATGTTGCCCCATCTAAATTAGTCAATACTTTAAAAACTGTTTCTAGTCGCTTAATTCGCCGTGATTACAAAGAACACCTAGAAAGGTTTTACCATCAAAAACCCGTTCTTTGGACAGGGGCATATTGCATTATTTCGACAGGTGGTGCGCCATTAGAGGTTATTAAACAATATATAGAGTCTCAGGATGCGCCTACTTAAACCTTGCCCGTCGTTAACTCCCACCAAATCTTCAATTTGGAAGGAGAATGCACGACGGAACAGCCATGTTCACCCACCTGGTTTTGTCGCGGAGGTAGTAGCTTTTGCTTTCGGTTTAGCTGCTGCGAGTTTCTTCCCCGCTATTCTTCTTGGTATCTTCGACAAGCGCACTAATAGAGAAGGTGCAATTACAGGAATGGTTACAGGGTTAGCTTTCACGGCTTTCTATATCATTGGGGTGAAATTCTACGGAATGCAACCTTGGTTTTTTGATATCTCTCCTGAAGGAATAGGAACATTAGGAATGATAATTAACTTTATTGTTACTTTCGTCATTTCCCGTCTCACTCCTCCACCACCATCAGATGTACAAGACATGGTAGCTCGTTTACGCTCTCCTTAAGGTAATGGTACGTTTCTCAGGGATTTGGGTGAAGAAGAATTAGATTAATTTGTTTCTTAGCTTGGGTGGGTATTGCCCACCTCATAACATTTATCGTGGATTTGGGAGAGATTAGTAAAAGTAGGTTTAGAAAACTTTTGGCGAGTGCTAATTACGTAAGAGAAAACAACATTTTTCTAACAGAGGACTATGACGTGTATAGGGTTCTATAATTGTTAGTTTAGCTAGAATAGTATCAGATATGACTCAAATTGTCTCAAGTCAATTTGTAGGACTACTGGGTTTAATTCCATTAAGTTTAGGATTTTGGGAACTGTTTCAGCGGTTACGGCAGAGAGCCTCAAATTCAGTATCCGATAGCCAGATTGTGGTGCAACCTAGTAGAAATTTGATGATTCTAAGTATCATTATGATTGCCAATGGAGGAGATTCTTTAGCGGTGTTTACAGCTTTATTTGCTGATACGGAGTGGTATCTAAAATGGTTAGTATTAGTGAGTGCTTTAGCCATGAGTTTGATTTGGTTTAACTTAGCAACATGGCTAGTTAGACTCAATTTTGTTAGTAAGTCTAAGGAAAGATTAACCCAGATGTTAATGCCATTGTTACTAATAGGAATTGGCATTTATATTATGGTTGATTCGCCAACTGATATTATTCAATAGAGAGAATAAAAGCGATTTCCCTTTTCCAGGGAAATAAGTTAATCCGCTATTTTAGATATCCCTTTTATGTCACTCATCTAGAAATGAAAGAGGGTAGCTCATACTTTCCGCAAAGCCGAGAATACCACGATCGCGATGTTCATAAAGTAAATTTCCTTGGGAATCAAATAAAAAAGTTCCACCCCGTTGGGTTAAATAAGCAGAATCGGGAACATAAGTTTTCCAATTACTTAAAACTTCGCTCATATTGCGTAATCTAAGGGTTGCTAGCTCAAAAGGACGTTGAAAGCCTTTTCCTCCTGCTAGCTGAAAAAATGAGCCTTTGATGGCTGGTAAAGGAGTATCTTTGATTACCTCTTCATCTCCAATTAGTTGGGGGGCTTTGCGATCGCCAGTATAACCCCGTAATACTTCTTTCAGTGTGCCAGGGCTACCGATTCCCGCACACATTAACATTAAATTGAGCCAGGAATTCTGTGCTGTTGAGAGCCAAGGTAGTTTTCCTGATAAACCCGAATAAAGACCTAATTTACTGTGAATTTCGGCTATCGAATCTACATATAACCATGCTTCAGGAAATCCTGTATATTGGCAAAATTTATGACCCGAATTGCGATCGCCAATTCCAATAGCTCTAACAGTTATACCCTGATCTTGGAGCTTTTCAGATTCCCGTTGTAACCACCAAGCATATTCTAAATTATCAAAATCTCCTAATTGTCCCCAAATTATTACTAGTAAACGAGTTGCAGATTCACAACCACTAAGAATAGATACAGTTTCTCCATCACTAATTCTTAGGTATTGGGTTTGACTCAAAATAGAATAGACATCTGGGGAAAGTACATTATTCATCAAAATTTATTACTGATTGTTGAATACTAACTACTAACTACTAACTACTAACTACTTCTTAGTTGGTTCTCCGTATAAGACTACAGAACATTTTAAATCGACGATAGCACGATGGGTAACATCCCCAACTGCTAAACCTCCAGCAGTACGGCGACGAGTAAAACGTAGCACTACCATATCATAGTCATCTGCTTGAGCAATAATGGATTCTGCAACATCATCCCGTCGTAGAATCTTAATGTCAATATTAATTTGGGGTTGGATTTGTTCTTCTACTATTACTTGTAATTGTTCCTCAAAAATATCAACTTCCTCTTTGGTGGAACTGCGATCGCTGACATGAAGTAGAGTAATATTAGCTTGGTTAGTTTCGGCAAATAGTTGAGCGAAGCGGATAGTACGGATAGCTTCAGGGGTAAGATTTTTTATTGGTACTAAAATTTGATGGATATTAATTGGTTCTTCTAATAAGCGCATTACAGCTACAGGACAATGGGAAGCCCAAAATATCTTATCTATAATGTTCCCAAACAGACGCGATCGCAGATGATTAGTATCACTCCAACCTGTCAGTACCAAACTAGCATTTTGTTCTCTAGCAGTACGAGTAATACCATGAGCTACATCATCATCAATACGAATAATGGGTTTGGCTTTTACCTCAAATTCTTCTGCTATTTTTAAAGCTTTTCTCAATCTGCGACGACTGCGTTTAATAGTCCTTTTAAAATCAGGATTATCCATGTGAACATGAGATTTGGCAATAGACAAAGGAACTACCAATCCCGACTCATGACGGGCAATTAGAGCAGACATTTCAATTAAAAATCTTTCAGTTTGTGGGTTAGCTATAGGTACAACAACCCGAAATAGAAGCTCTTTGGTGATGGGTTTGGGGTTGGTTGTGCTTAATTCTGCTACCAGATCGTCATAAAGAAACCCTGAATTGAGGAATTTAGGCTCTGAGTAATCGAAGAAAGCATCTTCCTGATGACTACTAACTGTTATCTTACGTCCAAAACGAGCGGTGAGAATTGGTCCTGCGATGGAGGTAATTAACATCAAGACAATCACTACATTAAATACAGAATTACTAATTAATCCTGCACTAACACCAGCTAAAGCAGCAGCAAGAGTAGCAGCTACTTGAGGTAGGGATAATGACCACATGGTCATTGCTTCATCCCAACTGTAATTGTAAAGGTATTTTGCGATCGCAGCAGCCAGAAATTTACTGACAAATAAACTCCCTACTACAGCAGCAGTTAAAGGAAGCTGGGTAGTTATAGTATTAATAAAACCTGGAATATCAAGCAATAAGCCCATATTAACGAAGAAGCAGGGGATAAATAGGGTGCTACCGATAAATTCGATTTTTTCCTCTACAGGACTTCTTCCTACTACATCGTTAACTGCTAATCCTGCTAAAAATGCCCCTACAATTTTATCAACGTTAATTATTTGGGCTGCAACAGAAGCGAGAAATACTACCAGCAGAATAAACATAAACTGATTACTTTCTTCATCTCCTGTGCGACGGAAATATTCTTTTCCTGCTTTGTCAATGCCAAATAAAACAATTGCACTGTAAGCCCCCAACATTAATAGTTGGATAATGAGACTGCTAGCAGAAAATTCTCCTCCATAAATTGCCAGACAAATCGCCAAAACTAATAAAGCTGCAATATCCGTAAAAATAGTAGCCCCTATAGTTACGGTAACAGCTTCATTTTTAACTACTCCTAAACGATTCACAATGGGATAACCCAACAGTGTATGGGATGCTAGCAACGAACCAAGTAAAACAGAAGCATTTAACCCCATCCCAAACATTTGACCTACTACTGTCCCGAAAGCTAGGGGTATGAGAAAGGTAGATATGCCAAATCCCAGGGAACGATCTTTCTTTTTCCGAAACTCATCAAGATCGATTTCTAACCCTGCGACAAACATCAGATAAATTTTGCCAATATCTGCTAGCAGTTTCATAGATTCACTTTTAGCATCTAGCAATCCTAGTCCATTAGAACCTAGAACAATACCAGCAAAGAGTAAGCCTACTAACCCAGGAAGCCGTAACCTTTCAAATATAGGGGGTAAAGTCAGAATTACCAGCAGCAGTAAAGTAAAAGCTACTAATGGACTATTGGATGCTTGAGTTAAAAATGATTCCATAGGGAGAGAAAGAGAGTGATACTCTCGCAGCCATTTGGCATGGGAGCTTCTAAACAACATTGATAGCTTCGGCGTAGAATCAAAGATTCTCTCTTATTGAGTGCTTACGCTAACAACTAATTTAGACTACTTTGGGGGGTATCCGCCCCATCTAATACTTCCAAACAAAAGTTCAGTTGTAGATACTTTGTTCAACTTGATTTGTACGATTTTGCGTACAAACTATTAGTCCCACCGCAGTAACTTTTACCTACTCAACGGACTGCAACTGGGAGACTTTTCAGTAGAACCCATGTTACTATTCAAAATTCAAGGTGCGTATTATGAGTATTATACAACGGCTGAAACTATTGATAGATCAAGATTTGATGTCGCGCATTTTGTTCGTTATCGCCAGAGCGGGAACATCCCTTCCCGTTCTAGGGGGAGGGGAATATTCCCGCTCGGTTCTTTACATATAGAGTTTAATGATTCACAAATAACCTTGACTCAAACTCAGTTAAACTCAATCTATCCCAGACAAGACTATTAATCGAGTAATTAACCAATAGCTTGAGGATCGATATTATCGGAATAGTTACCAGTCTGAATAGGGTTTGAGTATTGATTTTGGGGTTGAGTGTGAACAAAAGTTACAGCTTGTCTAAGAGCTTGAGTGCGATTTCTGAGACAATTTTCAGCAGGAACTTGATTCATAATACCCAACTTTCTTAACCGTTTTTCTGCTTGACCTTTAAGACCAACTAAAAATACTTGGCGACCGTTTTCTACAGCTTCTTCAATGGCATTTTCGATAGCTAAAGAAGAGGTAACACCCAAAATTGGAACTTCGGTTAAATCTAGCACTAATGCTTTGTAATCATTGATAAGATTGTGTTCGCGAGAGATAGCTTTAGCTACGCCAAAGATCATTGGACCACTAAGATAGAAGAGAAGAACGTTACCATTAGCTTGTTCTAATAACTGTTTTTCTTCCTGATTGAGTTCAATTTCCTCATCGTCGTAAGTAACAGCTTTTACTGTATCTGCACGATGGCTAGAAAGACGCTCAATGGTAAGAATGTTAGCAACAAAAACTCCAACCCCTACTGCAACAATTAAGTCAACAAAAACAGTGAGTGCAATTACCCCATACATAATTAGGGCTGCTTTAATAGAAATTTTGTGAGCGCGTTTGATAAAACCCCAGTCAACAATATCTATCCCAACTTTCAGTGCAATACCTGCTAAAACTGCACTGGGAATACCTGTAAGATATTGACTTAATCCTAAAACTACTACTAATAATACTAAAGCGCGAGTTAAACCAGAAACGGCAGTTCTACCACCAGACTGAATATTAACTACTGTCCCCATAGTAGCTCCAGCACCAGCCAGACCACCAAACAAACCAGATACTAAATTACCAATACCTTGACCGATTAATTCTTTGTCAGAGTTGTGTTCAGTACGAGTTAAACTATCAGCTACTAGAGAAGTTAGCAAAGCATCAATACAGCCCAACATTCCTAAAACTATACCATCAAGAAACATAGTTCTTAGTTGGCTGACACTAAAAGTAGGTAATTGTAAGCTAGGCAAACCTACAGATATCTCACCAATGCGCCGAATATCTGCACCATTAAACAAAACTATAGAAATTAGAGTTCCCACAATTAATGCTAGTAGCTGGGGTGGCAAAAATTTCTTTAACTTGGAAGGATATAAGAAAAGAATTGCCACTGTTAAACCAGCTAAGAGGGTTTCAAGGGGATTTATATTACTCAACAGAGTCGGCAAATTTTGCACTGTACCAATTACTCCGCCTTTCGGACTAGCTTGTCCTAAAAATGGTGCGGTTTGCAGAATAATTAGAATCACCCCAATACCTGACATGAAACCAGATATTACGGTATAGGGCATCAGGGTAATGTATTTACCCAACTTCAATAACCCAAAGATAATTTGGACAATCCCCGCTATCATCACCACTGTAAATGCCATTGCCAGACCATTATCAGGGTCATTAGCTATAAAACCGGCAATCACTGCGGTCATAACTACGGTCATTGGGCCTGTGGGTTCGGAAATGAGGGTGGGAGTACCACCAAACAGAGCAGCGAAAAAGCCGACTAAAATCGCGCCCCACAAACCAGCAGAAGCTCCTGCACCAGAAGCAACCCCGAAAGTAAGAGCCATTGGTAAGGCGATAACTGCGGCAGTAATACCACCGAAGATATCGCCTTGTAAGTTCCTGAAGTGTATCTTGTTGGTTATAGCCATTTTCTTGATCCTCGATGTGTATTAGTTGATAAAAGCTCAATAATTTCAAAAGTCAAAAATCTATTACTGTGATTTGCTTGTACCAAAGTCAAATGTAATAAGAAATAGAATGCTAGACATCTAGCTAATGCCAGATAATTAGGTCTAACTGCTGAGAACAAACTAGTTTTTTCCGACTGAATCAACTTACTGCTCTATTTTTTGTAAATAGAACCCTAATAATTGGTTAAGTTTACTTTAAGGAATTGATTTGTTTCGGTCTTGCAGTATTCAGACTGGAAATAGATTGATTTTTATCTATTATTTATTTTCTAGTATGTTCTATAGTCTATATGTGATTGAAACAAATGACAAGCATTTAAGATTTAGATTTACTAATCCTTTACAAAAAAATTATCTATCAATAGTGTCTATTAGCGCAAAAATTCTTGCTAAACTGCTACGGGGACTAAATCGCAAGTAGCTTCTTTTTTCCGCAATATAACTCTTTTATTCAAACCAGGGATATTACGGTATTGACCTCAATCTGTTATGTCTTGAATCAAGTTAACCCTTTCGGTAAGAAGCTTTAAAGATATATTTACTTGCTGAAAAATTGACACAAGTTAGCGATCGTATTGAAAAATACAAAAATAATCTTTGGTTTCAGTGATTATCGAATTTTTATGGAACTGGTTAACGGCCTACATTTCAAAAATATCCGAGGTGACTTGTTTGGTGGAATTACCGCAGCAGTAGTTGCTTTGCCTCTAGCTCTGGCTTTTGGCGTATCTTCTGGGGCTGGTGCTTCTGCTGGTCTGTATAGTGCGATCTTAGTAGGCTTTTTTGCTGCCCTTTTTGGTGGTACTCCTTCACAAATTTCTGGTCCTACAGGACCAATGACCGTAGTTGTAGCGACAGTTTTTTCGAGTTTGGTGGCAGGTAATCCCGATAAAATCCCCATAGCTTTTACTGTGATCTTGTTGGGGGGAGTATTTCAGATTTTATTTGGGCTATTGAAGTTGGGTAAATATATTACCCTGATGCCCTATACCGTAATATCTGGTTTTATGTCTGGAATTGGTGTAATTATTATCTTGTTACAAGTTGGCCCTTTTCTAGGACATCCTGCTTCCGCCAACGTGATCGAGTCGGTTAATCAATTCTCCTATTTTTTCACCAATACCAATCCTGCTGCTGCAATTTTAGGTATTTTGACCCTAGCGATCGTTTTTGGCTCTCCTGCTAAATTAAACCGCTTCATTCCTTCTCCATTACTAGCATTAATAGTGGGGACTTTAGTTGCAATTTATTTTTTCCCTAACAGCGATCTGCGGTTAATTGGAGACATACCCAGTGGACTGCCTAGTTTAAACTTACCAGTATTTGATGCGGAGCAACGCAGATCAATTATTGGTTATGGCTTTATGTTGGCAGTTTTGGGTTCAATTGACTCTTTGCTTACTTCTTTAGTAGCAGATAACATTACTCATACGAGTCATGATTCGGATCGGGAGTTAATTGGTCAAGGTATTGGTAATCTAATTGCTGGTTTATTTGGTGGACTTCCTGGGGCGGGAGCAACCATGCGGACGGTAATTAACGTCAAAACTGGTGGTAAAACTCCTATTTCTGGTATGGTTCATGCCTTAGTCTTATTGGGTGTTGTGCTTGGAGCAGGAGGACTGACCAAAAATATACCCCATGCAGTTTTAGCAGGAATTTTAATCAAAGTTGGCATAGATATTATTGATTGGAGTTTCCTCAAACGCGCCCATCAAATCTCCCTCAAAACAACAGGATTAATGTATCTCGTCCTGCTTTTGACGGTGTTTGTGGATCTGATTACAGCCGTGGCTGTGGGCATATTTTTTGCCAACTTACTAACGGTAAAAAATTTAAGCGATATTCAGACAGAGCAAATTAAGGCTATTACTAATCCTGAAGATGATATGGATTTAAGTATGGCAGAAAAACATATCCTCAAACAAGCTCAAGGCAAAATCTTACTATTTAGTCTTAGTGGTCCAATGAGCTTTGGTGCTGCTAAAACCATTTCCCAGAGAATGGGTATTGTCAGTGAATTTGATGTTCTGATTTTAGACCTCAGTAATGTCCCTTTATTGGGGGTAACTGCTTCTCTAGCGATCGAGAATATGGTCAAAGATGCTTGCGATAAAAATCGACAAGTATTTCTGGTTGGTGCTACAGGCAAAGTACGCCGAAGATTAGAAAAAATGAAGTTATTAAGGCTGCTATCACCTAATCATTGCTTTGATGAACGACTTTTTGCCCTGCAAGATGCGATCGCCTATATAGAATCATCTAAGGATAAAGGATGAGGAGTAAAGGATGAAGGACTCAGAAGTAATCAGTAATCAGTTATCAGTTATCATCTACCAGTATTTCTCTGAGTCCCCAATTCCCCAATCTCCCCTGACCCCTGACCCCTTTCTACAAGAATTGTTGCCAAGCTGCTACTGCTGCTGAATCAGAAGTAGCTCCTTTCTCCAGTAAAATAATTCCGTTATTAAACCCTGTAATACTGTATTGACCTCTATTTGTTATATCTTGAATCAAGTTAATAATAGATTCTAGATGACGACGGTCATACTTAAAAGCAACCTCATAGTGTTTTAATCGCCAAAGGTCGGCAATAATGTAATCTACATATTGTCTATCACCATTATCATCGGTATATTCTAGACCAGGAAGACGAATTATGGCTCTACGCCCTGAAAGATGGGGAATAATATAGGTAGTGGCAGATACACTAGCATCATCAGGTATTCTACTCATTAAAGAACGAATTTGAGGCACACGCTGCCACTGTTGGGGTGCAGAGACATATACCCAAGGCTGAATTGAGTCAGGAATGAGAAAGTACAGGGTACGACTGGGATTGGAAGTAACAGTGAATAGGAGGGATAAACTTAGACAAAATATCCAAAAACGACGGAATTGGGGTCGGAGTTTTCTGGGCTTACACTCTGCTAGGGGACGATTAAAATTACCAAAACCTTGTCCAGCCCACCATAAAATTACACCATAAAATAGCCCAGGGCTTACATTCATGGCGTAGCGAATTGAAATAGCTAATACAGACTGTCCTTGACCTAAAAGTAACTTTAATAGAGGAAATCCAGCGATCGCCCAAGCAGCAGGAGCAACAGCAGGAATAAAGGCTAGAGGTAGCCATTGTCCTAGTAAATATCTAATGGTTTCCCCAAAAGGAGTAAATAACTGTACTATTAACCGCCAAGGGTTGCGGAGCATACCTAAGAGAATATCAATAGTAGAGGCTTCGTTACCTTCTGCATATTGCCCAAATCGCTCTAACATAAATCTTTTAGAAATATCATCAGAGAATAAGGGCATAATCAAGTTAGTCAGAATCACTATATAAAGAAAGCTCAAGCTAGAAAGAATTAACCCAATACGAGGATAACGGCGACTAGTAATCAGATAAATACCTACGCCAAAAAGGGTGATTCCACTGTCTTCCCTTACTGCTAAAATAGCGATCGCCAAAAACCAAAATAGCCACCACCAGCGTTTCTCCATTGCCAGTAATAAGCTAAACACAAACAGGGGAATCTGGGAAATATCATGAAAATTGGAGAGGGTAGGTCCTAGTACAGCATTGGCACAATAGAAACTAATAGTAATTAGAATCGCAATCGCAGGTTCTAAATAAATCCTCGCTAAAGCATACAATACCAAACCAGCAGCAGTAACAAACACTGACTGAAATACAGTTAAGGTAGCTGGATAGGGAAATAAATAGTATATTGGCAACCACAGCAACAACGCAGGAGTAAAATGCTGTCCCAAACGATGATAGTCTGTTGCTGGAACTTCTCCACTGTGAACCACATTAGTTGAGAGTTGAGAAGAAAGAGTACTCTGAAAAAAACGCCCCTGAGTACCATTCCAAAATACTTGATTAAAAATACCTTGGTCGTAGGAAGAATAAAAAGTAAAGTGACGATGCAGCGTTAATAACAGTGTCACCCCAAAAAATGCGATCGCTGCTGCGAAAACAACATATAAACCTTGCTTCTTAGTTACTTGAAATAGCATTACTTAACTCATAGTTAATTTATTATTACGTATTTATACTTATAGAAAATCAATTTGACTGTTGTAGGTAATTATGGGGCTATTCAAGGCAAAAGCCCTCGCTCTTACGGGAAAGTAAAGATGTTTGCTGATTTTATAATCTAGGGAAAAAGTAATAGTATGAAATTTTTGTCACAAAAAACCTAAAATTTTGACAAATTATTATAAAAACCACTGGCAAAAAAAAAGTTGTATCTTAGAATAGAAGAGGCGGAGACAAAAGTTTCCGTTCACTCCTCACACCACACTCCGCCCGAGCAAGACTAGGGCGGTTTTCTCATTTTGTATCAAGATGATAGCAAAAGACTTACCCCAATAAATACGGAAACGCAAAATCTCTCTTAAAACCCACCTAGATACTCAATTTTCTTATGTAAGTTTTTACTGTGGTAGAATCTTGTATTATTGAAAAGAAATTTGATCAATATTAAGGAATATAGGCATGTCCTCAGCCTCACCAGTCACAGACTCTAGTTTTCAAGCAGAAGTTTTAGAATCCGATGTCCCCGTATTAGTGGACTTCTGGGCTCCTTGGTGTGGTCCTTGTCGTATGGTTGCTCCTGTTGTAGATGAAATATCTGAACAGTACGAAGGACAAATTAAGGTAGTTAAGCTCAATACAGACGAAAATCCTCAAGTTGCTAGTCAATATGGTATTCGTAGCATCCCCACTCTCATGATTTTTAAAGGTGGTCAAAGAGTAGATATGGTAGTAGGAGCAGTACCCAAAACTACCTTGGCAAATACCCTAGAGAAGTATCTTTAAAATTGATTTAAAGTACAAGCTTCAGCAATTCCTTGAACCAGGGATACTGAGGCTTTTTTTTAGCTCAATTTCCCTAACTAGAGCTTTTGCTCTTAAAAAAGAAGCAAGAAGCAGAATTTGTCTCCATTCTTCATTCCTCATTCCTTTCTTCACTAATGGCTTCCTATTTTCCTCAAGAAATCATCGAATCAATCGCCCATCTTGCAGATCACAAACATCGTAAGTTGATTGAAAGAGCTTTAGGAGTACTCTTAAGAATTAGTGAAGAATCCATAGAGCGTCTTGATTGGAAAATTTTGACTGCAACCCTAGAAGATTTAGAAAAAGGGTTTCAAGGTTTTCACCCCTATCGTCATACCCGTAAAATATCTATCTTTGGTTCAGCTAGAATTGCCTGTAATACCCCTGAATATCAAATGGCAGTTAAATTTGCTCATTGTGTTACTCAATTGGGTTTTATGGTAATTACAGGGGCAGGAGGGGGTATCATGCAAGCAGGAAATGAAGGTGCTGGCAGAGATAACTCTTTTGGTTTGAATATCCAATTACCTTATGAACAAAGTGCTAACAAGGCAATTTATGGAGATGAAAAATTAATTAATTTTAAATACTTCTTTAGTCGTAAACTGTTTTTTCTGCGAGAAAGTGATGCGATAGCCCTTTTTCCTGGGGGTTTTGGCACACAAGACGAAGCTTTTGAAACTCTCACCCTCTGCCAAACTGGTAAATACGGTCCTGCACCCCTAGTATTAATTGATAAGCCAGGGGGGGACTATTGGCATACTTGGAATCAGTACATCTGTCAGCATCTAGTAGCAAGGGGTTTAGTTGGTGAAGATGACGCTAGTTGCTACACCATTACTGATAGTTTAGATGTTGCTTGCAACACCATTTGCGACTTTTATCGAGTTTATCACTCTAGTCGTTATGTAAAAGATCGGTTTGTAATGCGTCTTAACTGCGAACTTAGTAATGCATTTGTAGCAAAACTTAACGACGAATTTAGCGATATTCTCAAGGGAGGTACTATTGAAAAAACTACAGCCTTACCTGAAGAAAGAGATGATGAAACAAAAGATTTACCCCGTTTAATTTTCTATTTTAACCCCAAGAAATCAGGGCGTTTATATCAAATGATCGATAAAGTTAATCGCTCAGGTACTATGTCCCAAAAACAAGAACATCCAGAAAAGAAATAGTAACTCTTGGAGATTTAAGGGATGAGGGATGAAGCATGAAGGATCAAATAGTAAGTAATAAGTTAATAAGTATGGGAACAAGCCTTGCGCCCGTACATAAGTAATAACAATTAATCCCCATTCTCTATTGCTAGCTAGCAAGAAAAGCCTATTGCCTCACTTTCATGATAGGGCTATTTTATTCTTATCCTAGTTAACCAAGAAATGAATTTCTCGGCTTACATTTAAAGTCCTTATTATAGGACTTATAGTATTAGACAGAAAATAAATTTTCTGGCTATTAACCCCTGCTTTCTTATGTACAGCCTACTTTGCAATAGGCGGATACCTATAAAATAGATCAACGCACAAAAGGGGATATGAGTCCGCAAGAAGTTAAAAAATTTGTTTTTGGTGAGTTGAATTTAAGTGAAACAGAAGACAGCGATCGCATTTGTGAAATGGCTACGAGACAAGCTTTTTCTGCAACTAAATTTTTACTAGAATTACAACAAAATCCTGACCTAGATATTTCTAATACTAAATCCGATTATGAATGATAACTGTTTAATGATAAATAGATAGACTGTATCTACGCCAAATGCGATACATCCAATTCATCAAAATAATTATTTGGCGTATTTTTTGGAGCTGCAATTGTAATAATTGATAGCGTTGCCGAAACTGATAAATATTTTCCTGTTTCTTCTTGATTATAGTCGGTGCATTACTTAGTACGTAGCTCAAGTAAATTTCACAATTAGTAATAATAGCTGTGATTAAAGCGATTATTTTTCGGAGTTGCCAGATCCTAAATGCTAGGTAAAAATTGAACATCGCAACCAAGAAATTTACTGTTACCACAAAAACGATCATATTTTTAAGTTAGGTATAGAATTCTGGTACTGGTAAGCTACTCTTTACCACAAACAGCATCGAGTTTGGCAATTAACAAAAATATATGAAACTGTTAGTACTGAGTAACGGTCATGGAGAGGATGTAATTGCAGTTAGTATTATAAAACAATTACAACTAGTTACTGATAGGTGGGAAATTTGGGCTTTACCCCTAGTAGGCAAAGGCTATGCCTATACTAAAGTTTCTATTCCCATTATCGGAAAAGTAGAACAAATGCCCTCTGGGGGTTTTGTCTATATGTCACAAAAACATCTATGGCAAGATATTCAGGGAGGCTTAATTAATTTAACTTTAGAACAAATCCGAATAGTAAGACAATGGAGCAACCAAGGGGATTTGATTTTAGCAGTAGGAGATATTGTACCCTTATTATTTGCTTGGCTTAGTAGTAGTTATTACGCTTTTGTAGGTACTGCTAAATCAGAGTATTATTTAAGAGATATTACAGGGCAGTGGCTAGCTCAAACTTCTTGGTTAGAAAGAAAATTGGGTTCAGTATATTTACCTTGGGAAAGATGGTTGATGAGTCGCGATCGCGCTTTAGCAGTTTATCCCAGAGACATCTTAACCAGCCAAATCTTACAACAACATGGTATTAAAGCCTACAATTTCGGTAATCCCATGATGGATGATTTTGAGGAAGTAGCAACCTCAACTGAAACCAAACCAGCCAATCATCTATACATACTCTTGCTTCCAGGTTCTAGAATGCCAGAAGCTCTCAAGAATTGGCAAACTATTATGACTGCTGTCTCAGATGCGATCGCTGTTTTAGCTGAATACAAGCTCATTTTCTTAGCAGCGATCGCACCAGGATTAGAAATTACCCCCTTTCAACAATACTTACTAGATCGAGATTGGAAAATTACTTCTGCTGAAACTCTCAAGATTAGCGATCGCCATAAAAGAATCTTGAAACAAGACAAGGTTATCTTATGCTTAACCCAAAATGCTTATAGTGAATGCGGGACAAAGTCAGATATGGCGATCGCTATGAGTGGTACAGGAACAGAACAATTTGTAGGCTTAGGAAAACCCGCTTTTATTATCCCAGGAGAAGGACCCCAATTTACCTATAACTTTGCTGAAGCTCAAACCCGTTTGTTAGGCTGTTCTGTAACCTTAGTAGAAACACCACAACAAGTAGGCAAAGCCATTAAATCTTGGCTCAATAATCCTCAAAAAGCTCGCTCTACCAGACACAATGGTAAAACCAGAATGGGAAATCCTGGCGCAGCCCAAAAAATCGCTTTACATCTGACAAATACTATAGAAAAAGAATTAAATCTGATATAAATCAACCATCACAACTGGACTATGGGTCGTTAATTTGATTCTTGTCTTGTTCTATCATTGATTAAAGCAATTATTAAACCCAGTTATGGTCAGAGCCAACCGCAAAAGGCAAAAACAGTCCAAAAGTACTACTACTAAACTCAATATTAAAGAGCGTCTAATAGAGAAGCGCAAAGCCAGAGAAGCTCGCAAAAAACTAATCAGCTTATTTACGGTTTGTTTGATTATTGGTGTTGCCTTTGGCTTACCTCTAGGATTTATACTCGGTAATCTTAAATTAGCATTAGGGATAATTGTAGGTATTCCCTGTCTAGTTTTCTCCTATTTTTATCCTCGCCCTGCTCTTTGGTTTTTTCTGGTTTATATGTCTTTTAGCGGTACTGTTACCTATTGGGTAGGTGGTGGTAATGTTCTATTTCAAATTGCTAAAGATGTCTTCTATCTTCCTGCTTTAGTTGCTCTAATTCAAGAATGTCGCCGTCAGAGAAAACCGATAATAGTCAACTCTAAATTGAGCCTAACTTTCTTCATTGTCGTAGCTTTAGGATTAATGACCCTATTTTTTGTCAACGGAGGACAACAAGTAGCTCTTCCCTATTGTGATGATCTTAGTGAATATGAGAAGTTGCTCCGCGCGCCAGATGGCTCTTATATACTTAATCCTGAAACAGGCTTAGTTATTTTTACACCTTGCAAAAAAGGAATTCCTTTTCTTCAGGGTGTTTTAGGATTTAAAGTATTTTTGGGTTATGTACCTCTAATTTTCTGCGCTTATTACCTAATCGAAAGCAAAAAACAATTAGTTTTTTTAGGAAGATTATTAGTAGTTCTCGCCATAGTATGCTGTACTTTAGGCATCATTCAATATTTCCTTTTGTATGTTGGAATTTGTGCAGGTACTCGTGGTGCATCAGGAAATGAATTATTTAGAGCGACGACAGAAGCTAAGTGTTTAGTAGGTGGTTCTCTATTGTATAGTCCTTCTCAAGGACAAATTCGTCTGCCAGGAACTTTTGTGTCTCCTTGGCATTGGGCATGGTTTTTAATAGCTAATAGTTTTATCACTTTTACCGTCGCTTTTTCGGATACTGCTTTATTTTGGCGCACTGCTGGACTAGGTGGGTTAGCATTAGTATTTATTAATTCCGTTATTTGTGGTCAAAGAATCGCTTTAGCGTTAGTTCCTGTATGTGTAGTAATTTCTCTGATTTTGACAGGGCAAATTGCCAATCTAAAACGATTTATTCCCATTGGCACATTATTAGCTCTAATTCTAACCACAGTAGCTCTTGCCAATCCAGCCATTGTTCAAGAAAGGGTTGATAGTTTTGTGGCTCGTTGGAATACTTCTCCCCCCCATCTTTTTATTGAACAACAATTCAATTTTGCAATAGAAAAGCAAAGAGGTATTTTAGGAAGAGGTTTAGGAAAAGCAACTAACTCCGCCAGAGCTTTTGGGGATACTGCTTTAGTAGAAACCTATCACCCCAAAATTCTTTATGAAACCGGTTATCCTGGGCTGATTGCTTTTCTAGCTTTCACAATTAATATAGTGATCGTAACTTTTATCAGTTATAGGTCAGTTAAAACAAAGAGCATTCGTAGTTTTGGTTCTAGTTTTTGGGTATTTATTCTAATTATTTCCTTTTTCCCTTATTGGTATCCTTTAGATACCGATCCTGTAGCCGTATATTACTGGTTCTTTGTAGGAGTAGTACTCAAGTTACCTAAAATAGATAAACAAGAAAAACAAAATTTATCTCAAGATAAAATCAACCTTGGAAGTCGGAAAAATAAAAAGTTTAGTCGCAGAAGTAAAATTCCATGATTTTTTGGGGATTTAATCAATTTACCAACCCCTAACACAATTTTGGAATTAGTAATTACTAGGTACGCTCTTACTAATTCCCGATAAAAACTTAGAAATTATTATAGCTAATAGGTATTACTAAGAACCCAGATTTAAAATTTTCTCGGTATATTGTATCTATCTCATATTGAATTGAGAATTGGTATAATTTTAGAATTAATATCCTATTGCGATCGCCCTACAATTTCTTATATTTATTGTAATTCAGTACTATTTGTGTCTTTTTACTTTGTAAATTAGTTTCAGATTAATTAACAAGATAATTTATATGATGAACTATCCCAAAATTTCCGTTATCATACCAACTTACTGTCGAGAAAAACCACTAATTGACAGTATAAAAGATGTTTTACAACAAGACTACCCTGATTTTGAAGTTTTAGTTATAGATCAAACTCAGAATCATGAAAAGGAAACAGAAAGCTTCTTAGAAGATTTAGCTAAATCTCAGAAAATAAATTGGTATAAAGTTAATTGGGCTAGTTTACCAGGAGCAAGAAACTATGCAGTAAGAAGGGCTAAAGGAGATATTGTACTGTTTATTGATGATGATGTTCAACTCAAACCCAATTATTTACAAGCTCATGCTAAAAACTATCAAGAAAATAAGGAAATTGGAGCAGTAGCAGGAAGAGTTTTTGATCGCATGAAACTAGCGGATTCTGCTAAAGCTAATCAAGATACTTCTCCTTATTCTATTGATTATTTACCTGAAGAAGCTAAAGACCCTGGTATTGCTTGGTACTATATTGATTTAGTCCATACTACTAAACCACAACAAGTTATCTCTGCAAGAGGTTGTAATATGTCCTTTCGTCGCGATATTTTTACCTTATATGGTAATTGGTTTGACGAGAGATTTCGTGGTAGTGCTGTCAGAGAAGAGTCGGATTTTTGTCTGCGAGTAAGAAAGACTAATTATAAAATTTGGTATGACCCTGAAGCTGATTTAGTTCACTTAGGAGAAGAAACAGGAGGCTGTCATGATATTAGCACGCGATCGCTGCAATATCAATTCACTTTCTATCACAATCACTTTTTAATGGCACTAAAAAATTTAACTTTAACCCAACAACTCAGACTTTATGCCAAATTATTTGATTGTCACGTATTAGGAAATCCTCCTTGTAATAAGAGTGGTTCTCCCATCAAAATAATTACTCGTTTTATTTTCTATATTTTAGGGTTTATTAATGCTTCTTGGACTCAAATAAAAGGCTTATGGAATAATGGACAAATTTACACTAATTTAGACTTAAAAAATAGTTAATAGTATGAAAATCATAGTTGCTAGCCATACTTATATTGTCGATCTCAATTGTGAGAAATTTCGAGAATTATCCCGTTTAGAATCTGATATTCAAGTAATAGCTTTAGTGCCTAAACGTTGGCGACCAGGAGGAGTTCAAAATAAAATTATCGAATCTAAATTCAAAGATGAAGGTAACTTTAAGATTGTTCCTGTAGGTAACTTTAGTGAAAATAATCAAGGACTACTAACTTTTCAACCAGAAATAGTTAAACTACTAAAAGAATTTAAACCCGATATAATCCAGGTAGAACAAGGAGCAAAATCATTAGGGTATGCACAGCTAATTACTCTTAATAAGCTTTTAAGACTTCAAGCTAAAAATGTCTTCTTTACTTGGTGGAATTTACCTTATAAAAATAAATTCCCTATTTCACTTCTAGAAACTTACAATCTTAAAAATACTCATGGTCTAATAGTAGGCAATCAAGACGGACTCGATATCTTAAGAGAGCATGGATACCAAGGCAAAGCTACAGTATTACCTCAGTTAGGAGTAGATGAAAAGTTATTTATTCCCAGACAACAACCTAAATTAGCATCAAAGCTAGGAATTCAATCTGATGAATTTGTTATCGGGTTTGTTGGTCGATTTGTCCCAGAAAAAGGAATTTTAACTTTAATAAAATCTTTAGCCTGTCTCAAAGAATTGTCTTGGAAATTATTACTCTTAGGAAGAGGAGTATTACAAGAACAAATTGAAACCACAGCAACAGAACTAGGAATTAAAGATAGATTAATCATAGTAGAAAGTGTCCCTCATGATGAAGTTCCTTATTACATCAATTTGATGGATACTCTGGTGCTACCTTCAGAAACTACATACCAATTTAAAACTCTTACTGCTGCTGGTTGGAAAGAACAATTTGGTCATGTTCTTATTGAAGCTATGGCTTCTGGTGTAGCGGTAGTGGGTTCGGATTCTGGGGAAATTCCTAATGTTATAGGAGATGCTGGTTTAGTGTTTCCTGAAGGAAATACAGAAGCTTTAGTAAATTGTCTCCGTGAACTAATAGAAAAACCTGAGCTTGTAAAAGAATTATCCAACAAAGGTTATGCTAGAGCAATGGAAAAATATACTAATCAAGCTGTAGCCCGAGAACAGTTAGCATTTTATCAAGAATTACTCGAATCAAATTAAAGTTGCGCCTAAAACTTGTAATGTTTGTTTAGAGGTTATCAAAGAAGTCTAAGAAAGCTACTGAAGCAAGCCGTCATTCTGAAAGAGAGATGTTTTGAGTATTTCAACGTAACTTAGGAAGCATTTGATAGCTATACATAGCAATAAATACTTAAGTAGCAATCTTTTTTAAATATTGCTAATTTTGATAAAAAGTAGCGATTTCTGGGAACTATAAAAATATGAAACTGCTTTAAAGATTTTTAATTTAAGGCATAAATTTTTATAGAAAGGAAATATTACGTGGGAAAATTTGTTGGAATCGATTTAGGTACAACCAATTCGGTTGCTGCTTTTAAAATGGAAAAACTTGAAGTAGTAACTGCGCCTGATAACACTCCGACCGAACGCAAACTTACTCGTTCTGTAGTTGCGTTGAAAGATAATCGGATAGTGGTAGGAAACGATGCTTATTTTCAGTTAAAAGCCGATCCTGAGAATGTCATTATTTCTATTAAACGTTTAATCGGAAGAGGCTTTGGAGATTCTGTAGTTCAGAAACAGTTAGATCGTTTTGCATACAAAATAGGTCAGTCAACAAAAGGTACAGAAAATAGTCTTTCGGTATGGTTAGGAGGAAAAGAATACGAGCCTGAAGATATTAGTGCCGAAATCTTGAAAAAAGTGGTGCAGAATGCTCAAACTTATCAAGAACAACAAGGGCGAAGAGAAAGAATTACTCAAGCAGTTATTACTATTCCTGCCTACTTCAATGATAAGCAAAGACACGCTACTCAAATAGCAGCTACAAGAGCAGGGTTAAAAGGATCGGAACTGTTACCAGAGCCAACAGCAGCAGCAATATCCTATGGTTTTAAGCCTAATTCCGATGATGTAAAAACTATTTTGGTTTATGACTTTGGTGGTGGGACTTTTGACTCATCAATTGTAACCTCGGCTGGCAATCAGTTTATTGAATCTGGTAAAGCAGGAGATTTGTGGCTTGGTGGTGATGATATAGACGATCGCATTATTGATTTTGTTAAACAACAGGTAGCAGAAGCAGAAGATTTAGATGATATTGATGGCTTAATTGCTAAGATGCCTCACTATCAAAGAGTCCGTTTTCTGGGGGATTTAAAAATGGCTGTGGAACAAGCCAAGATTCAATTAAGTAGTAATCCTAAAGCTTCGATCATGCCTTCTACTCCTCTGCTGGATGATTTGGGAATGGCTATAGAAATTGATGTGGAGATTACCCGCGAACAGTTTGAGGAAATGATTTTACCTCTAGTAGAACGTTCTATTTCCGTCTGTAAGGATGCGATTAAATATTCCGACTATCCAGAGGACATGATTGATGTTGTATTGCTAGTAGGCGGTTCATCACAAATTCCTTTAGTACAACAGAAAGTTAAAGAAGCTTTTGGTGCAGAAAAAGTAGTAGTTCATCCTCGTCCGATGTATGCGGTGGCTGAAGGTGCTGCTATCGTAGCTGCTGGCTTAGTCGAAAAAGTTGGTACGGTTTCTCGCGACTACTGTATTGAATTAATTGACAATCCTAGACACAAACTGATCAAACAAGGAGATATTCTCCCAGTTAAAACGACTCATACCTTTAGAACAGAAGCAAATGGACAAAGTTTAATTCACTTTAAGTTTTATAGTCCTGATGATGTCAGTAAGCGAGATGATGAACGCATTGGGGATATGTGGTTAGCACTTGATAAGCCTTATCCCAAAGCAACAGAGGTTTTAGTAACAGCAGAATTAGATGAAAAAAATGGCTCGCTTCAGACTACTGCTGTTTTGAAAAATGACCCTTCTGTTAAAGTTAGCTGTTCTTTATCTACTGGGGGAGAAGATGAAAGTATTTCTGGCGAAGTAGAAGAGACTATTCAGCAGTTAAATAAAGAAGGTAATTTAACTGAAGTTGGAGTTAAAGAAGCCTATCGCATTGCTGGAGAGACAGTTAGGGCTGCTAATCAAATTAAGACTCAAGATGGAAATATACAGCAAGATCGAGTTCAAGCAGCAAAAGAAAAATCACAAGAGTTAAAACGATTTGCTGATGATGACTACGATACGGCAGAATTCTACGTTAGATATTTTGAGTTTATTACCAATGACTGTGGTTTTCTAATTCCTTCCAGCCAAAAAGAACGATTGGAAACACTGTGTAGGAATTTGAAAGATGCGATCGCACGTCATCGTAAAGGCGAAATGCAGAAGCTTTTAGAAGATGCTAAACGAGAGTTAAAGAATCTTCCTGAATCTGTACAACTGATTCTAGTGTGTCGTGATGGAGTTGCTAGAGCGCATCAAATCGAACCAAACCATGCCAGAGTATTGGCTGGTAAGTTATCTCAGATGATTGACGCGATGAGACGTGAAGATGGTTATGAAGCTCAAAGGTTATTTGAAGAGTTAGCCAAAGGTATTGAGCCTTATATAACTCAACCACTTCCTACTTCTAATAACAGTATTGCTACAGGATTAACTCGATAATTTATTTTCAGTTTTATCCAATAGATCGGGAAATAATTAGGTTTCTTCCAAAGTTTCGAGTTTTGGTTTCTATCTATGATGACCATATTCGATATTTTTGTACTAATTATTTCTTTTTTAAAACTATATCGCAAGATATTTTTGTACTAATGTAATAGCAAAAAGTACCTCTTGTCGATCTACTTATCTTGTTATCTTGTTGTTGATTTCTAGATGACGACAGCCCTACAACTATCTTTCATCTATCAAAAGAATTATGTCAGTAAAATTAACTTGTCCTGTTTGCGATCGCTCGCAGATTGAAACTAATACTTGTCCTAATTGCGAAACCGATCTTTCTACATATCGAATGTTGGCAGAATTGCCAGTAGAAACATCTATAGAAGCAAAAGAATCAAAACGCCATATTCCGATATGGTTGCCCGTAAGTGTAGCAGTTTTATTTCTTTTATTGGGTATTGGCTTAGGGGTTGCTAGTAATTCTCTTATTTCTCGACAGAAGCCAGCAACTACACTAACTTCTAATACTGCTACTAGTTCGATACCCGAAACTAAACCAGATGAATTAGTTGTATCTCCTACTATTGCTGAGAAACCCAAACAAGTAGAACAGTCTCAGTCAAAATCTTGTGGTGGTTTTAACTATGTTGTGCGAAAAGGAGATTCTTTATCTCTAATTGCCTCTCGTTTTTATGGAGATAGTAATTCTTGGTCTTTGATTATTGATGCTAATCCTGAACTGAAAGGAAGAGAAAGTTTAATAGAAATAGATGAAGTATTACTAGTACCTAATCTTGAAAATAATTGCTTAAAAAGTTAACAACTTGTTCAAGCTGGTACGAATATAACTCCGATTCTATCTGAGTTTTTTTTACAAAAAATAATTTTTATAACAATCAAGTAAATGCTCTTTTTATTTTTGCTTTTTCTAATTTTACTAGGCTTAGGGATTTTCATATTTCTTCAGTATCAAAGATATCAGCAAGCCAATGATCTCTACAATCAAGCAAGAAAAATCGAAAGAAAAGATACTGGAAATCCTCACGATATAACTAGGCTAACTAAAGCACTCAAGCTATACCAACAGTGCTGCACATTAGTTAATAGTCCCATACATATTCAAGCTGTTAATCAATGCCAGAAAAAAATAGATGATCGCAAAAGATTTAAAAATCTATTAGCTCTTGCTCAAAAAAACGCTAAACAAGGATTTTTCAAAGAAGCACTAGACGAGCTTATAAAAGCTAAAAGACTATTTATTACTAAAGAACTAGAAGCTGAAATATCTAAATGTACAGAAAGTTCTAAACATCAAGAAAAGTATGAAAAGGTTTTAGAACAATCTTCCCAAATAGCACAACAAGGTCAATTCCAAGAAGCAATTAATTTACTGAAACCTGCGCTATATGAGTTTGATCGTGAAGACGGACAAAAGTTATTAACTAAATTAGAAAGAGTAATAAAAGCTAAAGAATTATATAACTTAGGACTGATTGCAGAAAATAAAAACAACGTTACAGATGCGATCGCCAATTACGAACAAGCAATAAGTTTATTACCTGAATTCACAGAATGTAAAATTAGGTTGGGTATTGTTACTGCTAAAGAAAATCCCAACAAGGCAATTTCTTATTTAGAAGAAATAGAGGGACAACAAGCAGCTTATATTCGTGGCTTTGCTCATGCTCAACTTGGAAATTGGCAGCAAGCAAATCGAGAATGGAAATCTATTCATCATGATGGGATTACTTCTCAACGTGCAATTCTTAAGAGTTTAACAGAACGCGATCGCTTATTACAGATCAAAGAAATTGAGTCAGCAGTTGATAATAAAAACTTCGAGATAGCTAAAACACTTAGTTTAGAATTGATCGCAAAGTTTGGCTCTGAACCTACAGTACAGCAAAACTTACAAAACCATATTCAACCTCTTCTAGAGCGTCAGATTTGGGAAGCTCAAGACTGGCAACAAATAGCAGTTAAAACTGAAGAAATTTGGTTAGAACAACAGGATATTAATTCTCTACATAACTGGGGGATTTCTACTTACTATCAAGCTCAGACCAATTCTAATAAGTTAGCTGATTTTATTATTGCTTGGTCAACAGCTTTAGCCAACATAGAGATAAATCCTGCACTACAAAATATTCCTTGGTTAGGAAATAGCTCTATAGATTTGCAGGATGTTTCTTCAAAACTAAAGCAAATGCTGGAAAATGCGATCGATGCTGTAAAAGATGACGATATTGAAGAGTATTTAAAATTACGAGATATCTATCGTCGAGACATGGTGACATTATATTTAATTCAGCAGAATAATTGTGGGATGAGAATTAAGCAGCAATTGTTGATTCTTCCTGGCTGTTACGAGTATTTTCGCTCTCATTTTCGTGGTATGAAATTTCCTCTTAAAGTTTGGGGGGCATTATATACAGATTGGGGAAAAGCCATTGCAGCTTGTCATGAAGGAGATGTAGCCCGTGCTATTAAAATTAAACCTAGCAAAAATCCATCTTCTGAAGTTGATGACTTTGCCTATTGTTTCGTTTCCTATCATGAAGGTTGCTATTATCTCCAAAATCTAGAATGGCGTAAAGCAATTAATCCACTTCGGAAAGCTCAATCTGACATTAAAAATAATTCCGACTGGCGTAAGGAAATAGATAGACTTTGTGAATTACAGCGTCAAAAAATTAGTGATTATGATGAACATCTGCAATTCAGTCAATTCTGGTATGAGCTTTTAGATAGTAAATCGAGTAGAAGTTATTTTGCCGAACAAAAAGCTATACAAGTTGCTCAAAAACTAGATGACAAAAAAATTAGTCTTCAACAAGGATTAAATGAACTAAAAGAAATACGAAATATCGACCCGAACAATTCTTCTACTCTCGATCTGATCAAAAAAGTTGAATATAGTTTAGAAGCAGAAAAGATTGATCGTCTTTGGAGAAATGGGCAATATGAAGAAGCAGTTAGAGTAGCAAAGAGCTCTAAAAATCAAGATCTTCGCTTTAGAGTTGCTGAAATTTGTTTGGGGATAATACTCGAACAATTACAAAGTGGAAACTTATCTTATGAATCAATACAAGCTTTAAACCAAATTGCTCAGTGGGCTTACGAACTATGTCCCTACGAACCAGCATTTCAGCCGATGTATAGACAATTGAGAGAAATAGGAATTCGCTGTTAAAGAGAAAATCAATGAATCAAAAATCAATTACACCTAATCCTTATGATGTTTTAGAGGTATCCCCTGGAGCATCTAACAAAGAAATCACTGTAGCTTTTGCTATGGCAATGAAGCGTCGTAAATATCCACCAGATGCGATTGCTACTGCTCGTAAAAGTCTCATGAATCCTCAAGAGAGAATTATTGCAGATTATCTGCGTCCCATTTTAGCTCCTGTAAAACGTTTTAAACGCAGCGATTTTTCTGTATTGGATACACCAGCACCCAAACTAGAATTTTTAGCAGAATTTGACGGTTTAGAGGATGCAATCTCGGCTTCGCATCAAGTTTCGGAAAGTGATAAAAGATTAGGAGCAATGTTATTTGCTGACTCTCCGATTCAATTTCCTACTCAAAATAATAACTTTGCTAAAAGCTCTACAGAATATTTTCATTCATTTGTAAAAAAAAACAGGAAATAAAAGATAATCCATCTAACTCTAAGACTTTTGCTATTTTACCTTGGTTATCAGCATTATTTGTTTGCTTGCTGTTACTATTTATATGGGGTATATTTAAGAATTTTCAAAATACTCCATCACCTCAAGTAATATCTACTCCTACTAAGACTCAAGTATCCTCTCAACCTAAACAACCTAATCTTTCCCTACCTAAAAATACTGTTTCCCAAACCTCTAAACCTTCTAGGGACCGAAGAAATACACAAAAACAAAACATAAAGCCTGAAATTACCACTACCAGAAGTCAATCTCTTCCAGTACCTAAAAAAACTAACAGTACAAAAAACTATTCTCAAAATAGATCGCAGAATTATTATAATTTTCCTTTAAATTCCTGCGGAGATAAAGACCCTGGTGGTGCTAATATTTGGTATCCTGTATATATTAGAAATAGCGCAGAAAACTTAAATAAAGTTAGAGCTAATTATTGCCGAGATGCAATTCTCAAGTATCGAGAAGAAAAAGGTATTCAATCGATTCAGGTAGCTTCATTTCTTAATCAGACAAAAGCTCAAGAATTCGCCGATTTAATGGTAAGAGCGATGGGTAGTGGTGAAGTTGGGGAACCATCCGTTTATAATTTTGCTAATAAATCCATAACAAGCTATTATGAAAAACCCCGAACTTTTGCTGACAATTTCCCTTTAAATTCTTGTGGAGATAAAGATCCTGGTGGTACTAATCTTTGGTATCCTGTATATGTCAGAAATACCGCCAAAAACTTAAATAAAGTTAAAGCCAATTATTGCGGAGATGCAATTCTCAAGTATCGAGAAGCAAGAGGGATTACATCAATTCAAGTAGCCTCATTTCTTAATCAAGCAAAAGCTCAAGAATTTGCTAATCTAATGAGAAACGCGATCGGTAGTGGTGAAGTAGGCTACCCCTATTATTTTGGTAAAAAATCTATAACAGGCTCTTATAAAAAACATTATTCAGCGTATCAAATACCATCCCCCACACAATTTGTTGAAAACTATTATAAGAATCTTAGATACGGTAATTATAAAACGACTTGGAATCAACTTTCTAGCAGTTTTCAACACCAAAGTGGAGGATATTCTGAATATGTAAAATGGTGGAATAGCGTTAGAGAAATACGAATTGGACAGATAAGATTAATCGATCAGGATAGTGATGAAGCTTTAGTATATGCCGATCTAACTTACATTACCAGTACGGGTACATACTATAATGATACAAAAAATTGTATTTATTTAACTTGGAATTCTCAATCGAACACTTGGTTATTTGAGAAAAAGTTTTAATTCACATTTTAAAGTGATAAAAGGATTGCTAATGGTAAAAATTTCAGGCATTTGGGGAACTATATCAATATAGTTCTTAGACTTAACTGACTATAAATAAACGCTCTAAACCTTGGCTATGACTACTAATCAATTACCGACTTTAAAATTAAGCGACGAACAGAGAAATCAACTCCAACAAGAATTAGGAACTCTGTTGAAACAAAGAATGTCTCTCAAACAAGCTTTACAGCAACAAGGGGAGAAAGCCACATCAGAAAAAGAAGAACTATTTTTGGAATTGCTAGAAGTTTTTGATGCTCTGGAATTTTTCCTTAATTACATACAGGAAAATCCCGATCCAAACCCCAAGTTTTTCAAGCGTCTTCCCAAGTCTTTGGGTACTATTCAGAAAAAGCTATTGAATATTCTAGAGCGAAGGGAAGTACAAAAGATTGATTTTCAAGATACTAAACCTGATTATAGTGTTTGCCAAGTAGTCGATCTCGAAGAAAGAGACGATCTTGAAGAACAAACAATTACAAAAGTAGTTCGTCAAGGATTTCGAGTTGAAGAAAAAATATTACGTCCCATTGAAGTCATTACGTCTAAAAAACCACAAACTTAAATCATGGTTTTAATGAGTTATTGAACTCAATACTGCAATCGCAGTTTGGATTTTTCATCAATAGGACAAGGTATCGCCTACCCTACTTTACCATTACTCGCCCAAAGCGGATGTCTCTTCCAAGGGCGGGGTAAAGAGCGAGTCTATAATGGTTGGTTTTGTTGTTCAATATACTGTTTAATTATTGATAATGGCGCACCTCCACAAGATGCAGCAAAGTAGCTAGGCGACCATAAAGCCCCTTTCCAATAGTATTGAGCTAATTCTGGATGTTGTTTTCTGATAAGCCTAGAAGATACTCCTTTTAAACTGTTAACTAACTTAGAAATAGAAACTTTAGGTGGATAGTTAAGCAATAGGTGAATATGGTCAGTTTCACCGTTCATTTCCACTAATTCAGTTTCAAAATCTTGGCAGACATTCTTAAAAATAGCTTCTAGGTCTTTAAGTATTTTATCAGTAAAGATTTTCTTTCGATATTTAGTCACAAAAACTAAATGAACGTGAAGTTTAAATACACAATGTCTGCCTGTTCGTATATCACTTGACTTTCTCATAGACCAATTATATTATAAATCTATGATTATAAGGAAGGCATATAAATTTAGACTCAAGACCAATCAAACTATAGCACGAAAGCTGACTCAGTTTGCTGGCTGCTCAAGACTAGTTTGGAACAAAGCTTTGGCTTTTCAAAAAGAAAGATTGAATGCCAAACAATATTGTTTGTCTTATGCTAGATTGACCAAAGAATTGACCAAGTGGAAAAAGCAAGAGGATTTATTTTCCCTTAAACAAGTCCATTCTCAAGCTTTACAACAATCATTGAAAAATCTATCTCAAGCTCTATCTGAAGCCTTTAATAAAACTAATCCCAAACAATTTCCACTCTTTAAGAAGAAAGGAAAAAGAGATTCATTTCGCTATCCTCAAGGTTTTAAAATAGACAACCCCAATGGAAGAGTTTTTCTGCCCAAAATAGGGTGGGTTAGATATAACAAAAGCCAAGAGGTAGAAGGAGTAGCCAAAAATGTAACTATCTCTAAAAAAGGGAAACATTGGTTTGTATCTATTCAAGTAGAAATAAATGTAGAAATCCCCAAACATCCTTCAAGCTCTATTATTGGGGGAGATTTGGGAGTAGTGAGATTTTTAACACTATCAAATAAAAAATATTATGAACCATTAAATATATTTAGGAAGCTCAAAGCCAAGTTAGCTAAACTATAAAAGAAATTGGCTAAAAAAGAAAATTTTTCTAATAAAGGTCGAAGACTAAAGTCTAAGATAACCAAACTACATATCCGTATTGCCCATATTGGTAATGATTATCTCCACAAAATTTCAAGTGAACTGAGCCAAAACCACGCCTAGCGTAATTCTTGAAGACTTAAAGATAACCAATATGAGTAAGTCAGCCAAAGGAACAGTAGAAAATCCAGGGAAAAATGTTAAACAAAAATCTGGTTTGAATCGGGCAATTCTTGACCAAGGATGGGGAGAGTTGATCCGTCAACTAGAATATAAGCTTGCTTGCAATGGTGGTCAACTAGTTCAACTAAATCCTAGAAATACATCAAGAAAATGCCCTAAGTGTAACTATATATCAGCCGAAAACAGAAAAACTCAAGCTGTTTTTAAATGTCAAAATAGCAGTTGTAACTATACTGCAAATGCAGATTTTGTAGGAAGTCTAAATATCAGAGAGGCGGGACTCGCCTTGCTTGGACTTGGAGGGAGTTTGTTGGAACACCCAATGAAGAGTCAACCCACTCCCTGGGTCTAACTCCAGTAGGAATCACTTTGCTTTAGTTAGGTGAGGATGTCAAAATGAGAAAGATAAAACAGCACGATAG
>JASJCP010000267.1 GCA_030065935.1 Xenococcaceae cyanobacterium MO_167.B27 | reverse complement strand
TTTGCGGTCGGTGCGCCCGAAGCGCGTTAAATCAAACTGCCCAAGTTTCGGCGGTCTGTCGGGGGCAGAGCCTTAAAAACTCTGTCTAGATAAGAGTCTATATGGGAATCCCTCGCGAAAGAGCGACGGGAGGTTCAAAATCACTGTCTCAGAAAAAACATGGATAAATCCACTATCAAACAAAAAATTCAGCAAATTGCCGAAAAAAGAAGCTTCCTCGTTCAATTATTAGAACGACCTAATATCGGTACATTACGAATAGATGTAGATCAGGCTCTAGAGGAGTTAGACGAATTAATTGAAGAGTTTGAGGAGACTTTTCCTGACGAGAAATCCTCATAACTTTTTATTTTCTAGCCTTAGATTTTGACAACTTTGATTTACGCTTTTTCTTAGAACTAGAGTCAATCCAATCACTTATAGAGTGACTCATTGCACCCAAGTCTAATCCCATAAATAAAGCGATCGCTTCTGGTAAATAAACCTGTGTGACTGATTTAATTACAGCAAGGATAAAACTTTGCCAGTTCCACTCAAAACCCCAGAAGCTTTGAGCGATCGCTACTCCCCAAACTCCTACCAAGAACAGCCACAGCAGCAGATACAAAATTCTAATAACTGTCCCAATAATTAAACCGTGGGACAAAAAAGAGCGATGACGCAACAACTTTTGATAGGGTAGCCAAATTACTCGCAGTATTCCCCAACGCTTAAACTGTATTGAGTAAATATCTAAATCAGGACCAAACATTAACCCCGCGAAGAAAAAACCCCCTCCTAACAGTAGAGTTAATTCCCCATCGCGAGTCACAAGATAGCTTAAAGCGACTACCCCAGGCAACAGCCAAAGAGTAATGCGATCATGAGTACTTCCTGAAGGCATCTAGTTTACAAATCCTCTTTTTTCTAACATTAGTACTACAATGCTTATTGCTGAAAGCTAAACATTAAAATATCATGGGAGAAATATCAAAAATAGCTACGATAAACACAGAGATTCCATAAATTAAAGAACCCACTAGTCCATGATGCAATTAGGTAAGGACTTAGTAGTTGCTCAGACAATTATCCTAATGAATAGCTATAGCTTCGATCTCCACGGGTCAACTGCCGAAGAGTTAGTAGCAAAATGGCTCACTACTTATCATGCTACTTGGATTCGTTTGGCAACCATCGAAGCACTTTATCTAGGGCGTTATAAAGCAATTTCCATTGAACAAATTATGACTATGTGGTCCCGTCTGGGCAATCCTAAAGTTCATTTTGGGGGTGAGTTTGAAAGATTAATTTGTCGTAAGTTACCTCGACATCTTGTCGTCAACAAAGATTCAGAGCAAGTTGCCCAACAACACAACACTGAGCCTGAAGCCCTTGATTATCCCGTTGATTCGGCTAAGATATTGCCAAAAAAGCCAGAAATCCCAGCAGAAAACCCATTGTCACCATCTTATGACCTATTAAATTCCGAAGAATCCCCCAATCACCTAAAATCCCTGGAACAAAACCATAACTCCTTCAGCCAATCACAGAATGATTCTTCAGCTTCATCTGTTTCCAGTGAACCCCCACAAACTCAAAAATCAACCTCACCCCCATCAGATACAAAATCAGACAAAACAAACCCGTCCAAAACCATAGACCGTTTTAACCCCATTCCCGATATGTCTTCTCTATTCCAAAAACTTAAGACCATCGCCAAAACGAATAAACACTGAGAAAAGACATAAGATACATTAAAATATGTAAAGCAAATAATCGGGAAAAGACGGAATGCGTGTTGCAATTGTAGGAGCAGGACTGGCTGGTATGGCAACAGCGATCAATTTAGCAGACGCTGGTGCTGAAGTAGAAATCTTTGAATCTCGTCCCTTTGTAGGGGGAAAAGTGGGCAGTTGGGTTGATGGGGACGGTAATCATATCGAAATGGGTTTGCACGTTTTCTTTGGTTGCTACTACAATCTATTTGCTCTAATGGAAAAAGTAGGTGCGATCGCAAATTTGCGCCTCAAAGAACACACCCACACCTTCATTAACAAAGGAGGTAGAGTAGGAGAATTAGATTTTCGCTTTCTCACTGGCGCACCTTTCAATGGTTTAAAAGCCTTCTTCACTACTTCTCAATTGTCAGCAGCAGATAAAATTTTCAACTCCTTAGCTCTCGGTACAAGTCCCATTGTCAGAGGCTTAATAGACTTTGAAGGAGCAATGAAAACAATCCGTGACCTCGATAGCATTAGTTTTGCGGACTGGTTTCGCAGTCATGGAGGAAACAACAGCAGCTTGCAAAAAATGTGGAATCCCATCGCTTATGCTTTGGGCTTTATCGACACAGAAAACATCTCCGCCCGTTGTATGCTGACCATATTTCAATTTTTTGCTACCAAAACCGAAGCATCAATACTAAGGATGTTAGAAGGTTCGCCCCACGAATACTTGCATAAACCCATAGTAGAATATCTCGAAGCCAGAGGGACTAAAATCCATACCCGTCGTCAAGTCAGAGAAATCCTCTTTGAGCAAGATAATGACTGCAAAGTTACAGGATTAGTTGTTGCTAAAGGAAACACCACAGAAGTTATCACCGCAGATGCTTATGTATGCGCTTGTGATGTCCCTGGAATAAAAAAAGTACTACCCCAAGAATGGCGCAAATGGTCAGAATTTGATAATATCTACAAACTAGATGCTGTACCTGTGGCTACTGTGCAACTACGTTTTGACGGTTGGGTTACAGAATTACAAGATGCTGAAGGTCGCAAACAACTAGAAAAAGCAGCAGGTATTGATAATTTACTCTATACTCCTGATGCAGACTTTTCTTGCTTTGCAGATCTGGCTCTAGCTAGTCCAGGGGATTACTATAAAGAAGGAGAAGGCTCTTTGATGCAACTGGTTTTGACTCCTGGTGATCCCTTTATTAAACAAAGTAATGAAGCGATCGCAAATCAAGTTTTAGAGCAAGTTCACCAGCTATTTCCTTCCTCCAGAGAACTAAACATGACCTGGTATAGTGTAGTAAAACTGGCTCAATCCCTTTATCGAGAAGCCCCAGGGATGGATGTTTATCGCCCCGCTCAAAAAACCCCCATACCCAACTTTTTCCTTGCAGGTAGCTATACCCAACAAGATTATATAGATAGTATGGAAGGGGCAACTATTTCTGGAAACCAAGCAGCCAAAGTGATTCTCGATCAAGCAGAAAAACTTAAACTCCATTCCTAGTTAATCATTAAATAAATTAATTAAAGATAAATAAATGTCAGATTGGCTTGAGCATACAGTAAAAGTAGAAGTACCAGTTTCCATCGAACAAGTGTGGAATCTCTGGTCAGATTTAGAACAAATGCCCCGTTGGATGAAATGGATCGATTCAGTAGCAATACTACCAGACAATCCTGAGTTATCTCGTTGGAAACTAGCTAGCGGAGGATTTGAGTTTAGTTGGTTATCCAGAATAGTCAACCTAACACCCCAACAAATTATTCAATGGGAATCTGTGGATGGGTTGCCCAATCGCGGAGCAATTAGATTTTATAATCGTGGGAATCGTGCTAGTATAGTTAAACTATCAGTAGCTTACAAAATACCAGGGATTCTGGGAAAATTAATGGATAGTCTGTTTCTAGGCAGAATCGTCGAATCAACCATTCAAGCAGATATGGAGCGGTTTCGCAATTACGCTATACAAGCAGTCCCAAAATCCTAGTGCCAACACTCTTTAGTCTTCAGTATTCCCAAAGCGGTGATAATTCACAACTGATTACTAAATTAGTGTTATGATTTCTATGAGAATAAGGATCGGTATTCGAGTTTGCATTCAGTATTGATAGGTTTGTCCGTAAAGTATTGATAGGCTTTTCCGAAATCTTGTCTCTCCCTTAGCATCTGAAATATTAGGAGACAAAAGTTATGTCGATTTATGTAGGAAATCTTGACTACAGTTTAGAGCAAGATGACCTTGTAGAAGTATTTGCTGAATATGGAAGTGTCAAAAGAGTTCATGTCCCTACCGATAGAGAAACTGGTCGTAAACGTGGGTTTGCCTTTGTAGAATTGGGTACAGAAGAAGAAGAATCTGCTGCTATCTCTGCTTTAGATGGAGCAGAATGGATGGGTAGAACACTTAAAGTTAATCAAGCTAGACCCCGTGAGCAGAGACGCTCTGGTGGTGGAGAACGCAAAAATTTCCGCTTCTAACAATGGAGAAAAAACTCCTAGAGTTGTGGGTTCTGAATTACAAGATAATTCTTAGTCGCAAGCTATTTCAGAGCCAACTATGATTAATCTGCTTTCCTTCAGAACTAATAGTTAAATAACGTTTCTAGGGAGCAGAATAAGTTGACTCTCTAGATCCGCTTTATTGTCTATATTGAGAATCAAAACAGTGGCTAAACGTCGAAACGTAAAAAAAGAAAAAGCTGCTCGCAATAGAGCCTATGCGAGACAGTTTCAGAAAAAATCTGGTCGTGGAGGTTACAAAGCTAGGCGTTTTGCTAACAATAACACTGATAAATCATCAGACACGGCAGAAGATAAAGAAGAATAGATAAGATTGTCTCTTGCTGATGTCTAATGTTGTATCTCGATAGAGGTAAGATGCAATAGAGAAAATTTAGTTTTCCCACAAGCAAGTAGCAATGACACACTATTCATCACAAAATCCTCTTGTCAGTGAAGTTAGAAACCCTGAACTTCTTGACTTATCTGTAGTCGTACCTATCTATAATGAAGCAGAGAGTATTCCTTCTTTAATAAAAGCGATCGCATCTGCTGTACAAGAAACCCAACTCAACTATGAGATCATTTGTGTTGATGATGGTTCTATAGATGGTTCGACTCAGATCTTGACGGAAATTGCTCTCCAACGTGGTGATCTTAAAGGAGTGATTTTACGTCGCAACTATGGTCAGACTCCAGCAATGGCAGCAGGTTTTGAATGTGCAACAGGAAAGTTTATTATTACCTTGGATGGTGACTTGCAAAACGACCCAGCAGACATCCCCTTACTTCTCGCCAAACTGGATGAAGGTTACGACTTAGTGAGTGGTTGGCGTAAAAAGAGACAAGATGCTGCTCTAACCAGATTACTTCCTTCTAGAATCGCTAATTGGCTGATTGGTAAGGTAACAGGGGTAAAACTCCATGATTATGGTTGCTCCCTAAAAGCCTATCGCTCCGAATTAGTTGCAGATATGAACCTTTATGGAGAATTACATCGTTTCCTACCAGCACTAGCCTACATCGAAGGAGCAAGAATTACTGAAATCCCCGTCCGTCATCATCCTCGTCGTTTTGGTAAAAGTAAATATGGATTAGGACGCACCATCAGAGTCATTATGGACTTGTTAACGATTTTCTTTATGAAAAAATTTCTGACCCGACCCATGCACGTTTTTGGCTTAGGGGGAGTAATTTCCTTTGCTTTAGGGTTGGCAATGGGTTTATATTTAACTGTAATTAAATTTGTATTTCAGCAAAATATCGGCGATCGCCCTTTATTAATACTCTCTGTACTATTAGTTTTAACAGGAGTGCAACTATTCTGTTTTGGTTTGGTCACTGAGTTACTGATGCGGACTTATCATGAATCTCAAAGACGACCAATTTATCGAGTCAGAAATATTGTAGGTAACAACATTAAACATTTATAGGGTTTAAGCTGCTACGCAGCTAAATTTAATAAACAGCATTGCCTTTATTTTTAATTTTACGTCCCCACTTAATAATTAGTTCTCCCTCATTTAATAATTTATTTAACAAATCTTCTAACTGAGCAACTGATTCA
>JASJCP010000086.1 GCA_030065935.1 Xenococcaceae cyanobacterium MO_167.B27 | reverse complement strand
TCCATGATGGACTGGTTGAAGTTGAATCCGTTGAGGTTGAATGCCATGGTAGAAATCCCCATTGCAGTGAACCAGATTCCGATTACAGGCCATGCACCTAAGAAGAAGTGCAAGGAACGGCTGTTGTTGAAAGATGCGTATTGGAAAATTAAACGACCGAAGTAGCCGTGTGCTGCAACGATGTTGTAAGTTTCTTCTTCTTGACCGAATTTATAACCGTAGTTTTGAGATTCAGTTTCCGTAGTTTCACGTACTAAAGAAGAAGTTACAAGAGAACCGTGCATTGCGGAGAATAAAGAACCACCGAATACACCAGCTACACCCAACATATGGAAGGGGTGCATCAGGATATTGTGTTCAGCTTGGAATACTAACATGAAGTTGAAAGTACCACTGATTCCTAAAGGCATACCATCGGAGAAAGAACCTTGTCCTAGAGGGTAGATTAGGAATACTGCGGATGCAGCAGATACAGGTGCGCTGTATGCAACACAAATCCAGGGGCGCATACCTAAGCGGAAAGAAAGTTCCCACTGACGACCCATGTAGCAGAATACACCGATCAAGAAGTGGAAAACAGTGAGCTGGTAAGGACCACCGTTGTATAACCACTCATCTAAGGAAGCAGCTTCCCAAATGGGGTAGAAGTGAAGACCAATAGCGTTGGAAGAAGGTACCACAGCACCAGAGATGATGTTGTTTCCGTAGAGTAAAGAACCTGCAACCGGCTCACGAATTCCGTCGATGTCTACTGGAGGAGCTGCGATGAACGCAATGATGAAGCAAGTTGTAGCTGCTAGGAGTGTAGGGATCATTAATACACCGAACCAACCTACATAGATGCGGTTGTTAGTGCTAGTGATCCACTGACAGAATTTTTCCCAAGAGCTGACGCTTTCGCGCTGCTGTAGAGTAGTAGTCATGTGTTGATGATGGCGTTGAATGTATGAATGATATGTTTATATCTTAGAACGATTGTTAACAAATGTAACAATAATTAACTTATCTCTGGTATTAGTTTTGCTTATCTAACCACATTAATGGTTTTCAATAGTTCTGGCTCAAGAGACTCAGTTGTTGGAGAGCTTCAGCACTGAGTTGCCAATTGAGCGCACCAGCATTTTCTTGAGCTTGACGAGCAGTTTTAGCACCAGGAATCGGAATAACGTTACCTTGAGCTATGAGCCAATTAAGTGCTACTTGGGCTGGGGTTTTGTGGTATTTTTCACCCAGCTGTTGTAATACCAAATCCTGTTGTCAAAACCCACTCTTTATTGACGCGCTTGAAACAGTAGTGCGATACAAACAAAGTCTGCCTAAGCAGACTAAAAGAATAAACTGCTTTACCTCTGACCTGGAAACCTCTTACCTATTCCATAAGTTTTATTGCTTACCATAAGTACAAAAGAGCCGTATACTAGTGGTTTCAACCGCAAAGCTGCTCAAGTTTTGTCAGTCAATCAGAATAAGAAGAAACTTGAGAAGATTGATTCTGTTGATTATCTGATTCAACTTCATCCTTTTGATTATCTGATTCAACTTTGCTGGCTAATTCCATTATGGCTCTGGGAACAGTTAGAGGCCAGAGTAAAGATGCAACAATTAACACAACCCAACTGATCAAGTGGTTTTTTGGGGTTTCTTGATCCAGAAGAAACAAACTTAACCAATAAACAAAGACTAAGGTAGCAATATTCCAATACCACACGCTGTTTTTTCCTACTTTTGTTGGGTTGCTCCTACTGTGACATCCTCCGTCAGTAAACTGACGGCTTCCCAACCTCGCGATTAGGCATTACTGCCCCGCGCCTCTTATCTAGATACATAGCAGCTACCATACACCCCCGACAGCCCGACGATTTGACAGTCAATTTCTTTCCCCGTGAGTCCCACGGTACGGCTCGTATTCGAGAATACTCATACTCCTTATTACGTTTGGAATTTTACCGACAAGACTTTCTTGTCGAACCCGTTTCCAAGTTGTCAAGGTGCGCTTTGTATCAATTTACAGCTATTATCAGCTAGATTTCTGATACATTGGTATTTTACAACCCCCAAGACCATTGAGATATGAAGACTTGATGAATAGTAACTTGACCGTTTACCCAAAAACGCCCTGCCCAAAATTCATGAGGGGCTGTCACTTGGGGTTTCCCCAAGTGTTTATAAGCGGGAGTCCCATCGACAAGTCGAGGGACTTCTTTTGAAAAAAAGTTAACAGTTAATCATTACTAGCCTCTTATGTACTATGGCTGAGATTTTTTGTTAATTTTCGGTAAGAAACTTCAAAAATGGCAGAAGTTAATCATCTTTATTTGGTATAAAAATACTACTTAGTGGATGGAGAGTCCATTTTTGCTGTTTCACTTACTAAATACTGGCGTAATTGCAACAAGCTAAGAGTTTGACCTAAATTTAGAGGTAGTAAGGAAATACCTTCTAAACGAGATTGTATCCAGCCATCGCCCCAACACCACTCATGATATCCATCAATTCCTTTACTCAACAAAAAGCGCAGACAATTATCACTGAGTAATTCTACTTCATGATTTATTTCCACAAATCCTAGTTTACTGGTGAAACTAATTCCTAACTTTAAAGTTTCAGGTAATTCAGGGTTCAAGGTTTGAGGAAAAATCCACTTTTTTAATTTATCTGTGTTTAATAGGCTATCGCGGATAGTTTGTTCAGTAGCTTCTACTTCTATTCTGAGGTTACTTTGTTGAAAATTTCCTAGCATATAGTAAAGATAATGTTTTTATCAGTTAAGAATTGCATGATAATGTTTACAATTTAGCCTTGAGTTGACTGAAATACTTTTTAATTTTACTTAAAGTATCTCAGATTGGGGGCAGTACCATGACAAAATTCCAAATGGATTTAGCTAAACTAGAACGAGAACCCATCCATACTCAAAATCTGATTCAGCCTCATGGGGTACTTTTAGTATTGCAAGAACCAGACTTGGAAATTTTACAAGTTAGTGAAAATATATCTTTTATTTTAAAAATTGCTCCAGAAATAGCCGTTGGAAAGACTTTAGGAGATATTCTCGATCCGTTTCAAGTAGAAAGATTAAAAACAGGATTGTCCTCAGAAAACTTCGACTATATCAATCCTACTAAGGTATGGGTGAGAACCGGTGGGGATGATTTTGTAGTTTTTGATGCTGTTTTTCACCGCAATGTTGATGGCTTATTAATCTTAGAACTAGAACCTGCTATATCTCAAGAAAATATACCTTTCTTAAGTTTTTACCACTTAGCGAGAGCTTCAATTAATCAGTTAGAAGAAACCAAAAACTTAAGGGAATTTTGCAATATTATCGTCAAAGAAGTCCGCAAGGTGACTGAGTTTGATCGGGTTATGCTGTATCGGTTTGATGAAGACGGTCATGGTGTGGTACTAGCAGAAGAAAAAAGGGAAGATATGGAATCATATCTGGGTCTGCATTATCCTGAGTCCGATATTCCCCGACCAGCTAGAAAATTACTCAGTTCTAACTGGATTCGCCTAATTCCTGATGCTAAAGCTATAGCAGTGGGAATGTATCCTCCTGTTAATCCTCAAAGCGGTATCATTCAAGATGAACCAAGTATCAATCAACCTTTAGATTTAACTCATTCGATTCTTCGTAGTGCTTCTCCATGTCATCTAGAATATTTGCACAATATGGGAGTCGGTTCATCTTTGACGATTTCTCTGATTAAAGAAGGAAAACTCTGGGGTTTAATCGCTTGTCACCACCAAACTGCAAAATATGTACCCTATGAGTTACGAAAAGCTTGTGAGTTTTTGGGAAGAGTCGTATTTTCAGAAATCTCTAACAGGGAAGAAACAGAAGATTATGACTATCGGATGCGCTTGGCTTATATTCAATCTCAGTTAATAGACTATATGTCTGAGGCGGAAAATTTTGTCGAAGGTTTAGTCAGTTATGAGCCAAATATCTTAGATTTAACTAATGCTCAGGGTGCTGCTATTTGCAACAATGGACAGTGGACACTATTAGGCAAAACCCCCATAGAAGAAGACTTGGACTATTTAGTACAGTGGCTACAAAGAAACGTTCACGAAGAAATTTTTGTTACTGATTCTTTAGCTAACTATTACCCTGATGCTGATAAGTATAAAGATGTGGCTAGTGGTTTATTAGCTATCCCTATTTCTCAACGCAACTATTTACTTTGGTTTCGACCAGAGGTGATTCAAACGGTTAATTGGGGAGGAAACCCCAGTAAAGCTTATGAACACAGTCATTCCCAAGGAACTTTGCGTTTATCCCCTCGTAAATCTTTTGAATTGTGGAAAGAAAGAGTACGTCTAACTTCTTTACCTTGGAAAAAAGTAGAAATCCAATCTGCTCTAGAATTAAGAAAAGCGATCGTCAATATCATCTTAAAACAAGCAGATGAACTGGCTCAATTAGCTAGAGATTTAGAACGCTCTAATGCAGAACTCAAACGCTTTGCTTATGTGGCTTCTCACGATCTTCAAGAGCCATTAAATCATGTCTCTAACTACGTCCAATTATTAGAAATGCGTTATGAAGACAAACTTGATGTCAGTGGGAAGGAGTTTATCGGTTTTGCAGTAGCAGGAGTTAGTTTAATGCAAAATCTGATTGATGATGTTTTGGCATACTCCAAAGTGGATTTACAAGGTGCAGAGTTTACCCTCACTGACGCTAATGTGGCTCTAGAAAGAGCTTTGAATAATTTGCAATCCAGTATTAGAAAGAGTAAAGCGGAAATTACTTGCCATAATCTTCCTACAGTGATGGCGGATAGTACCCAACTAATGCAAATGTTCCAAAACTTAATTGGCAATGGGATTAAATTCCGCAGCCAGCGATCGCTAACTATTGAAATTAATGCAGAAAGACTCGATGATAGTTGGTTATTCTCTGTAAAAGATAACGGAATTGGAATCGAACCCCAATTTAGCGATCGCATTTTTGTGATTTTCCAAAGATTACACACTCGTGATGAGTATCCAGGTACAGGAATGGGTTTAGCAATTTGTAAAAAAATTGTTGAGTGTCATCGTGGAAATATCTGGGTTGAGTCAGAATTGGATCAAGGAGCAACATTCTATTTTACAATTCCTGTAGGAGGTAAGCGTGACCGTAGAGACGGACGATAAGTGTAAAACGATCCTCTTGGTAGAAGATAATATCGGTGATATTCGTCTCATTCAAGAAGTCCTTAAAGATAGTGCTGTCTTTCAGGAAATTTTGACAGTGAGGGATGGAATGGATGCGATGGCTTTTCTCCGTCAAAAAGAAAAGTATCAAGACGCACCCCGTCCCGATCTTATTGTCCTCGATCTCAACTTACCGAAAAAAGATGGTCGAGAAGTCCTCGCGGAAATTAAAAACGATCCGAGTTTAAAAAGAATTCCTGTTGTGGTCTTAACTACTTCCAGAAATGAAGATGATGTTATTCGCAGCTATGATCTTCACGCCAATTGCTACATTACCAAATCTCGTAATCTCAAAGATTTGTTTAGAATTGTAAAGGGAATTGAAGAATTCTGGCTGACTACAGTTACCTTGCCACCTGAGTGAGGATAATTGAGTGTAGAATTTTAAGGGGAAGCTATTAGAGCTAAAATGCGATCGGCAATCAAGCCAGAAAATGATGTAAAAGTCTTACTAGTTGAGGATGATTTAGTAGAAGCAAGATTACTCCATGAAATCCTCAAAAATTTTCATTTAAACAAATTTAATTTAGTTCATGTAACAAGACTAAGAGAAGCTCTTAAGTATCTAGAACAAGATGCTTATGATGTAATTTTATTAGATTTAACTTTACCAGATAGTCAGGGTTTAGATTCTTTACAAACAATAGTTCGTTTTGCTCCGAGATTGCCCGTCGTAGTTTTAACTAATACTAATGATGATCAACTCGCTATAGAAGCAGTACGCCAAGGCGCACAAGATTATCTAGTAAAAAGAAATATTAATGTAGAAGGATTAGTTCGTTCTTTACAGTATGCTATTGAGAGAAAACGGGTAAATGAAACCTTAATGCAAGCTAATGAAACGTTAGTAAATAGTATTCAAGAAAAAAATTCACAACTAGCAGAAGCCGAGAAAATTAACCAGTTTAAAACTGAGTTTTTGTCAATGTTTTCCCACGATTTTCGTAATCCTTTGACAACCATATTAGTTTCTGCTGGATTATTAGAAGAAAAAAAAGAGCTTTTAAGCGAACAAAGACAAGAACTGTTACTAAAACAAATTCGCTCCGCAGGAAAGAGTTTATCTCAACTATTAGATGAAATTATTGTTATTGGTCACTCCGATGCAGGTAAATTACCTTATAATCCTGAACCTTTAAACATACAATCTTATTGTAAACAACTAATTGAAGAATTTAAAATTACTACTGGAAATAAACACAAATTGAATTTTATCAGCGAAGGAATTTTTACTGATGCACTTTGGGATATTAATCTACTACAACATATTTTAGATAATTTATTAATTAATGCTATTAAATATTCTCCTGAAGGTAGCCTTATTGAATTCAAAATAATTGCTCAAGAAAATACTGTAACTTTAACAGTAAAAGATGAAGGTATTGGTATTCCTTCAGAACAGATAGATCGTTTATTTATTCCCTTCAATCGAGCTAGTAATGTTAGACATATCCCTGGTACAGGACTAGGTTTAGCCATTGTCAAAAGATGTGTAGAAGTTCAAAAGGGTGAAATTTCTCTTACTTCTCAAGAAGGATTAGGTACAACATTTAAAGTTGTTTTGCCCATAGTTAAGGTAGATAAGAGATGAATCCCAATAACTGTTAACAGTATTTTCCTGGAGCGCGATCGCTACTTGATTAACAGTATAAAAAATCACAGACAGGCGATCGCAAAAAACAGTAGATGAAATTACTGTTTTTTGCGAATTTTCTTGGGCATCTCTTTGAATCATCTCAACTAAATGTTCGATCCTTTTGGGGTCGAGTAGTTGGTTTTGCTCAACTGCTTCTCTGGCACTGCGGATAGCATTAAGATAGGCATCTTTGGTGATAGTTTGAGCATTTTCAATCTCAGACTGCGCCCGTTTTCTAATTGCTTCGACCAAGGCTTTGGTTTCTGCTTTGATTTGGTCAGTTTCCCCCGCCATTTCTTTTTACACTAAAGCATCAGTTTCGGGACTTACAGGAACAATAGTGGTTTCTTTAGTTTCAGCATTTTTGTTACTTTCAGTCATGGTTAGTTCAGTTCTCCTTTTAAAACTGCTTTTGTTGTAAAGCTCTTATCTGAGCTTTAAGTTGGGCAATTTCTGCTGCCATATCTAGAGCAATCGCTGCCCCAACTAGATTTAGTCCTAAGTCCTGTCGCAAACGTATAATCTGCATCACGCGAGTCAAGTCAGACAGTCGCAGCATCGATTCTATAGGTTCGATTAAACCCAAATCCGCAAAGCGTTCTAAAATGACTACCGAAGTTTGAGTGAGGTAGGCAGCTTGTTGAAAAGTAATCAGGCGTTCTCCTTCTCTAGAAACTACTACGCGAGATAAACTCATTGGATTCATAACCTTACCTCCTCTATGCTACGACGGGGATTAAAACTACTAGCTTGACGGAGTTTTTTGTAACATTCTCGTTCTTGAGGAGTTAATTCTTTGGGCGTGACAATTTTGAGCTTGACAATTTGGTCACTGCGCCTACCTTTAGCATCGCGCCAGCCTTTACCCCGCAATCGCAGAGATTGTCCCGAATCTACCCCTGAAGGTATTTTCATGGTTACACTGCCATCAGGAGTAGGAATTTTAATGTCTGCTCCTAATGCTGCTTCTTCTGGAGTGATGGGAACTTGGCAGAGGATATTGTCCCCTTCAAATTTGAATAGGGAATGAGGTTTCAAATCAATAGTGAGATACAAATCTCCTCGCTGTTGACTGAAAGGGCTGGTGCGACCTTTTCCTTTAATGCGAATGCGACTACCTGGTTTCGCCCCTGGAGGAATTCTGACCTTAATAGTTTCAGCATCCAGTTGCAAGCGTTTTTGCGTACCATGCCAAGCTTCCTTTAAGGTAAGGGTAATGGCAGCTTCCGTATCGGCTGCGGGAACTTCTTGAAAACCGCCACTGCCAAATACGTCTTCAAAACCACCAAATCCTCCAGCCCCTGGAGGGGAAGTGGAAGTACGATAAGTGTAAACTCTGCGTCCTGAAGAATCTCTACCAGCGGAACCACCAAAGCGTCCTAGAAGTTCGTTAATGAAATCATCAAAACTACCGTACTGACTGAAATCGAAACCTCCCACTCCAGCCCCTGGAGGTGGTGTTCCAGCAGCAGCTTGTTGCCAATATTGACCGAACTGGTCATATTTAGAGCGTTTTTCTGGGTCAGATAGCACCTCTTGAGCTTCGTTGATTTCTTTAAAACGCTTTTCCGCTTCTTTGTCCCCTGGATTGAGATCAGGGTGATATTTTCTGGCTAGTTTGCGGTAAGCTTTTTTAATCTCTTCGGGAGTTGCTGTTTTACTCACTCCCAAAATTTGATAGTAGTCTTTGAAATCGGTTGCTGCCATTACTTGCTTTCACCTCCGTTATCTTGAGTTAGGAGTTAGGAATTTGACTACTAACCAGGGCGCAAGCCTTGCGCCCCTACTAACCACTAACTCCGAACTAACATCTATTTACTCTCCTGTTGTGCTTAAAAATGATCGGGTTTCCGCTCCCTCAAAAAGGAGAAATATAATAGGTAGGGCGATGCACCGCCCACCTTACTGAGAAGATTAGCCGACGTTGACTTTAACGACTTTATGCTTCTCTTCTTCGGCTTTGGGTAGAGTTAGATTGAGAATTCCGTCTTTGTATTCTGCGTTGACATTAGTGTTTTGTATGCGAGCAGGTAAAGGAATGACACGGCGGAAGCTACCATAGCGAAATTCGCTTCTGGTCATACCTTTTTCTTCAGTTTTGCTTTCTTCTTTGCGTTCTCCACTGATAGAAACAGCTTCAGCCGAAACTTGAATATCGATATCTTTTGCATCCATACCTGGAACTTCTAGTTTGAGATGGATTGCTTCTGGGGTTTCTTCCATTTCCGCAGCAGGGACAAAAGCCGAACCCCATCTGTCTGTAGTCCTTGATGCTAGACTGTCAAACATACGGTTCATTTCTTTTTGTAAACTGTCGATTTCTGAGAAGGGTTCCCAACGAATTAATGCCATGTTATTTTCCTCCTAAATTAAGTAATGATTGTCAATTATTAGACTTTAAGAAAGATAAAAATCTGGAGTTAAGTCAACTTTAAAATTCTTGTTGGTTTGCCAAACTTTGCTGAAAAATGTTAGTAATTTAGCCAATATTTACCTTAACTACTTTAGTTTTTTCTGATTCGTGTTTGGGTAAGGTTAGGTGCAAAATCCCGTCTTTATATTCCGCATTTACATTAGTATTTTGCACGCGGGCGGGTAAAGGAATGACACGACGAAAAGCACCGTAGCGAAATTCACTGCGTTTTTGACCTTCCCCATTGGTACGAGATACAGATTTTCGTTCTCCACTGATGGCAATAGCTTCAGCCGAAACTTGAATATCGATGTCTTTGGCATCCATCCCTGGAACTTCCAGTTTGAGGTGGATTTCTTCAGGGGTTTCCGTCATTTCGGCGGGGGGAATATAAGGTTTTCCATTGTCTGGTTGCGTTGTCGAACTTAAGCTCTCGAAGAGACGGTTCATTTCTCTTTGTAAGCTATCCATTTCTCGGAAAGGTTCCCAACGAATTAATGCCATGTTATTTCCCTCCAAAACTTAGTTGATGAGATTAAATCAGAGAGTAATTATGAATATTGGTTCAATTGGTTGGTGAGTCATCTGTTATGTGCTTGACTCACAGTATTAACTATACAATAGTCCCCCAGAAACAAAGTTCGGTTTTATGACCTCTACAAGTTGAGATATCCCTATTTAATAAAATTAAAGTATTAGTCTATTTTTCTAAGCAACAACCTGCATTTGTTGAAGCACCAATAGATATTTTACCCATACCTAATTTGGCTAAAATTTTTCAGTTAACTTTAATGGAGCGATTTTAAGTAACTTATAGTATTGGTGGGTAATACCCTACACATTTTCAGGTAAATCATTGTAATACTTCCAAAATTGTCTTATTAAGTCTAATTCTTCGTGGAAATTATTATTGCAACTTTAGTAATGTTGAGGAATTGCGCGCTGCCAAAGGCAGATCTCTTCGAGATCGCAAATTTAAGAAAAGTTAAACTAAAGAGCCTTGATAGTCCAAGCAATTGGTAACGAGAGAATCTCTGATTCTACGCCTAAGTTATCAATGTTGTAAAGACAGCCCTTCAACCTATGGAAGTGTCACGGTTTTCTAGGGGTTCATAACAGTTAACAATAATATGGCATAATCTCAACATATCTTGTACGATCTGCGGATATGGAAAAAAGATTTATCAAGATAGGAGAAGCTGCCAAAATGTTAGGCGTATCAATAGAAACGATGCGTCGATGGGAGTCATCTGGAGAGTTAGTCCCTCATAGAAAAACCAAGGGAGGAACTAGGTATTATGACATTAACAAACTTTTAAATGCAGAAAATAATGACTATCCCACAGTTTGCTACTGTCGAGTCAGTAGTCACGACCAAAAACAAGACTTAGAAAGGCAAAAGGAATTGCTAGAGACTTATTGTGCAGCAAAAGGCTGGAGAAGTTTAGTTATTTCCGATCTAGGTTCGGGGATGAATTATAAGAAGAAAGGATTGCAAAAACTATTAGAAATGATCCTTCACCGTCAACTAAAAAGATTAGTCTTGACTACGAAAGATCGGCTATTAAGGTTTGGCTCGGAATTGGTCTTTGCTTTATGTGAAATCCAAGGAATAGAAATAGTAATTATTCATCAAGGAGAACAGCCGAGTTTTGAAGAAGAACTAGCGTCTGATGTATTAGAAATAATAACGGTATTTAGTTCTAGGCTCTATGGGAGTAGAAGCAAGAAGAATCGTAAACTAATGGAAAGTTTACAGGCTGAAGGTGATAAAATAATTGCCAGATTAAATAAAGAATAAAAATGCCTCAAAGAACTACCGTAACTGAACTGCCAACAAAACTCCATAATTTTGCAGCAGATGTTTCCCGGTTGGTTTATCCTGCAAGGTGCGAATATATTAATAGGTTATTAGCCCAAGAAAAAGACAGTATAATAATCAAAGATATTCAAGTTAAATATGGCATAAACAAGCGACAGGCTAACGCTATTAGATGCGAGGCACTAGCTGCAATTAGTTTAGCAAATTTATGTCGCAAAGAGCATATCAAAAAGATATCATCCCAAATCAAATCTACTTTCTCTTGGCTAAAAAAACAGAAAAAGAAATTAAAAACAACTCCTATTGCGTGTAGTTTAAAAACCAGAAGAACTCTTCAGAGCAATAAAAAATTCGCAATCCATCAGAAAAAAAGAAGATTATATTTATTGCAAAACAAGCTGGCTTATCTGCTCACTGCTCCATTAAAAGTAACAATTGGACAAAAGAAAACTCAGTACATGACAGTTGGGAGTAAAGGAGAAAGCAAAGGAAATCAAATAGCTCAGTATGATGACAACAATATTGTTTTTCGAGTGCCTTATGGCCTAGAAGCCAAATATGGGAAATATATTTATGCACCATTAAAATTTCCCTACAAATCAGAATGGATTGAAGATGCAATTAAAAATAATCGAGCCTTAACCTATCGTATTTATGCTAAAGACTTTAGATGGTTTATTGCTTGTTCGACAGAAGTACCACAACCAGAGAAGACTAGTTATTCTACATATTATGGCTGTATTGGCATCGATATTAACCCCAATGTTATTGGAATTGCCAGAACAGACAAAGATGGAAATTTAAAAGAAACAAGACAAATAAAATTTAATCTCCATTCAAGGCGCACAAATCCACAATTGGCAATACTCCATGATGTATGTAATGAAATTGTGGATTTGTGCGTCAAAAATAAATGTCCTTTGGTATTAGAGAAATTAGATTTTACTGCCAAGAAAGCGCAAATGAGAGAAAAAGGTACTCGTTACAGTAGGATGCTCTCATATTTCAGCTATGGCAAAATAACAGAATTATTAATCCAAAAAACTCAAATGGCTGGGATAGAAATAATATTCCTATCTCCAGCCTATAGCTCTGTAATTGGGTTGGTAAAATACCTCAAACTCTATGGACTTAGCTCGGATACAGCATCGGCCTTGGTTTTAGCCCGTAGAGCTATGAGATTATCTGAGCGCGTACCTCTCCAAAACGCCTATCCTATTATGACGATGGGAAAGCACGTCTGGAGCGCATGGTATGGGCTCAATAAAAAACTGAATAAACAGCTATGTTTGAGAAGACATAGTTATTTTAGCCTCTCTAACAGAGAACTTGAGGTCATGCTGGAGGATGAATTTTTAGCAATAGCTAAGAAGGGGTCTTCCAGCAAGCGAAAACGCACTTCGAGAATTCGGTGCAAATCCGAAGGCTAGTAATCTAACCGTTAGGATTACGGCTCAACAGATTTGTTGAGATTTTTATTAACGGTAAATAGACTACCCCTATTTTTGTTGGTCATTTAAACTAATGCAGCAGCAGCTTTGACTCCAGCTTTGGGTTTGACATCATGACCTAATTCCATCAGAGTCGCTTCTAAACAAGCAATACCAGCTAGTATATCGCGATCGCTGACAAATCCCAAATGTCCAATACGGAAAATTTTTCCTTTGAGGTGATCCTGTCCTCCAGCAAGAGCGATATTATATTTACTACTCATGATCTTTCTGATATCTTCTGCACTAATGGGAGAAGGATCTACAGCAGTTACCGCAGTACTAGCACAATCATCCGCAGCAAAAAGTTTTAACCCCAAGGCTTTCACCGCAGCGCGAGTTGCATTGGTTAGGCGTTGATGACGGGAGAAAATACTTTCTAAGCTTTCTCTTTGCATCATTTGTAGTGATACTCGCAAACCATACATCAGGTTAACAGGAGGGGTAAAAGGAGAACTCGCTTTGAGATTAGCTTTTTTGTATTTACCCAAGTCCATATAAAAGCGAGGGAATTTGGCAGTTTCGTAAGCTTTCCAGGCTTTATCGCTGACACAAATGAAACCCAAACCAGGAGGAATCATATAGCCTTTTTGTGAACCAGAAGCCACTACATCTAAACCCCAGTCGTCGATGGGAACATTATACGCACCCAAACTAGTTACCGCATCAACAATAATTAAAGCTTCACCGTGGGCTTTAACATATTTATTGATTGTCTCTAGATCGTTGAGTACTCCTGTAGAGGTTTCCGAGTGAGTAACGATTACTGCTTTGATTTCCTTGTTGCTATCAGCTTCTAAGTAACTGCGGAATTCTTCAGTATCTAGGGGTTGTCCCCACTCTGCCGTAATTCTGGTAGTGTTTAGACCAAAAGTTTCGCTGATTTGCGCCCAGCGATCGCCGAATTTGCCATTAACCCCTACTAAAACGTGATCGCCTGGACTTAAGAAATTTATTATACCAGCTTCCATCGCACCTGTCCCCGATACAGTGAGGGAAAGTACTTCATTTGTACTTTGGTGCAACCATTTCAAACCTTCGTTAATTTCTGCAATTATCTTACTAAAATCACCGCTACGGTGTCCTATAGGACGTTGCGCCATAGCAAGTAAGACTTTCTCTGGTACCGGTGTCGGTCCAGGAATCATTAACATATGTTTATCTTCCATGAGTCTTAAACAGAATAAGTAGCTCATACTATCTTATTTCCCCAACCCCATGCAAGAACGTTTTGAATTCTGAAAAAATTTAACTTAATTGTTGGATTCATTAAGTTATATAGAGAATGCTCACCCAATCAACCATTAACCACCAACCACTAACCACTAACCATTAACCATTAACAAATTAATAATTTCTTAATTCCCGACTCACCTCAACAAAAACATCTCTTTGTAACCAAGGATAAGAGCCAACCCAAAGATTTTGACTAGGAATATAAGCATCTGTCACCTTATCAATAGTGGCTAAATCAAAACGATTAGACAACACCAATAACTCTGCGGTTTGACCCACCCTAATAGATTGATGAATGCGTTGCAAAGGAGCTTGAATGGTTATTTCAAATCCTGTTCGATCTCCCAAGATCAAATTAATCCGCCTTTCCCGATTTTCTACAACTACCAATTCTCCTCGTTGGTTAACTGTTTGTTCTTCTCCAATTAGCTCTTCCGTGACGAATACATCTAGAATCCGCCCTCGCCAAAAACCACTATATTTAAAACGACGAGCTTTAAGATTCCGAATACTAGCCCAATATACAGGTCCCCACAACCAATAAAGCCCTGCTATAACTGCAATGAGCAACACTAAACCTCGTGCGGAGTTTCCTAGTATTAATCCTAAAATGAAAACGCCAATCACTGCTACTACCGAAACTAGTAAGCGATTTAGTAAGTCTTGCCATTTTCCCCAATAATGAGCGTATTGCGCTCCTGTGGCAATAGGTGAAATTAATTGCTCAAACTTAGCACGAGTCAGAGGTTTTAACATGAAAATACTAACTAAAAAATGCTCATCCTTTACTAGAGGATTTTTTCTAAACCATAAACTAAAGAAGTAAGTTGAGTCACCTTACGAATTGCTAAAAGCACTCCAGGCATATAACAAGAGCGATCGCTGGTATCATGACGGAGAGTATATATTTGTCCAGGTGCGCCAAAAATCACTTCTTGATGAGCAATCAAACCAGGTAATCTCACACTGTGAATGCGGATATTTTCTGCTGCTAAACTACCTCTAGCACCAGGTAGATGCTCTGTTTCCTCAACTAATTGGGGATTATAAGTTTTTCCCATCTCCCCTAGCATTTGAGCCGTTTTAATAGCTGTCCCACTGGGAGCATCGGCTTTTTGATTGTGATGTAACTCAATTATTTCTACGTGATCAAAATACTCAGAAGCTCGAATTGCTGCTTGTTGTAGTAATACCATTCCAATAGAAAAGTTGGGGATAATCAAAGCTCCTGTACTAGCTTTTTCAGCAAACTCAGCCAAATCCTTAATCTGTGCTTCACTTAATCCTGTTGTCCCCACTACAGGGCGCACTCCATAGGCGATCGCGCTACGCACATTATCATATATAGTATCAGGATGGGTAAAATCTACCATCACCCCTTGTACTTTTTCCTGAGTTGCTATAACCAAAACACTTTGTAGATCGTTAATTATGGGGACTTCTACAGCACCGCAACCAGCTACCTCACCAACATCCTGACCCAGATATTGAGGATTTTTATCAACTGCCCCTACTAACATCATATCTTCAGCAGCAGTAACCACCTTAATTACTTCTCGACCCATTTTACCCGCAGCACCGTTAACTACAACTGGAATAGGGTATTGCTCTGTCATATCTCCAAAAAATCCTTAAAAGTACTCAGAGGAATTTTAGACCAAATCGCTCCGAAAAAATGCTCAACTTCAAAATATCCCAGAACACAAGCTGAATTGACCTCCCTAGTATCTTAAATTTCATCGAACTCATAGTTTATCAAGTTTTCATAGTTATTGTGTACCAATAAAAGATATAATGAATTTAGTCATTCACCCCAAGGCTGAAGTTGTTAGCTTATAATGCGGAAGACTCTTCGGCATCTTGGATGGTGAAAGATGAGATTCAAATTTAAAAAAAAGAAAATCGAATTACTTTATACAGAGGAAAAAGATGCTCATAAATATCCTGGAGTTGTGGATGATTTCTTTGAAGTTATGGCGATTATTGCAGCAGCCAAAAGTGAACAAGATTTATATGCCAATAAAGGACTAAGATTTGAAAAGCTTTCTGGTAAACGAGGCAAACAAAATCAAAGATCGTTACGCTTAAATAAACAATGGCGTTTAATTGTGATACTTGAAAAAGATGAGGATGGTAAATATCTCCTAATCATTGATATTGAAGATTATCACTAAATAAGAAAATGGCAATAATGAGCAACAGTTTAACACCAGCGAGAATAATCTCACCAGGTAGAATTTTACAACGAGAATTAGATGCTCGTGGTTGGACACAAAAAGATTTAGCTGAAATTACCAATCGTCCACCCCAAGCCATCAATGAAATCATCAAAGGAACAAAGCAAATTACTCCAGAAACAGCAAGGGAATTATCAGCAGCCTTTGGAACTACTGCGGAATTCTGGACTAATTTAGAAGCTAACTATCGTCTACATCTAGCAAAAAAAAAGCAAAAAGAGTCAGAAATTGAGCGTCGAAGTCGTTTATATACTCTTGCACCGATTTCTGAGTTGATTAAGCGTGGATGGATTAAATCTACAGAATCTTTAGATGATCTAGAACAGTCAGTATGTCAATTATTAGGAATAAAATCACCGCAAGATAATCCTCAACTTGCGGTTAATTTTCGTCATAGTCAAACTAGAGAACCAGAATATAATGCCAAAATTGCTTGGTGTAAAAGAGTAGAACAAGTAGTAAGTACTACGCAAAAAATTTCTGAATTTCGATTAGAAACACTCAAACAAGAGATTCCACATATTCTTAGTTATTCACAAAGAGAAGAAGATATAACTAATATTCCTCAACTTTTAAACGATTTGGGCATTTATTTTGCTATAGTTCCTCATTTGAAAAAAACATTTTTAGATGGTACTGCTTTTTATTTGAACAATCATCCTGTAATTGCTCTTACTCTCAGGTATGACAGAATTGATAGCTTTTGGTTCACTCTTATGCACGAACTAGGTCATATTGTTGCAGAACATCAAGGTGTTTATTTAGATAACTTAGAGGAACTAGAAGAAAATCCTGAAGAAGAAGCAGCAAATAAACTAGCTTCTAATTGGTTAATTGATGAAAAAGCCTTAAATCATTTTGCATCTCAAACCAAAGCCCAATTTTCTAAACAAGCAATAGTTGATTTTTCTCAGACACAAAACAGACATCCAGGTATTATTCTTGGTCATCTCCACCATAAAGGTTTAGTTCCATATAAAAATCTACGTAAATTCTTGGTCAAAGTTAAACCTTTCCTATCTGACTGGATTGATGACTAAGCTAAAAATAGCTAATTTTTTGGGCTTACGAAAATATACTGAATTGCTAAATTTAGTAACCAGTTTGGGTAAATTAGGTTTAGGTTATTTTGAACAGCTAATTATCCTATTGATTATGTTTCCATAGTAAATCTTGAGTTTTAACTCTAGCAGAACTGAGATTTTTCACTAACCCCACTATCGTAATGTCCCAAATTAATCATTCTTCAGATTTAATCAATAACTCGACCTCTCCCATTGCTACTGACAGAAAACATATATTTAAACTCATTGACTCCATAGTGTCTCTAGAATTCTGTCTTCATTATCAATTTTTACCTTTAGCATTGAGAGATAATGTCTTGATTCTGGGAATGATTAACCCAGAAGATAGAAATGGGTATAATTTTATCTATCCCATTGTGAAAGCTCTCGGCTATAGTCTAGAAATTTTCGAGCTTGATAGCCAAACTCATCAGCTAATATTAGCTTCATATTTAAAAAGAGATTTCAAAGAAGTAAGCAATAGCAATCCCGATACACTCCCTAGCTCTCTTCAATCTAACTTGCTCCAAAATGCGGGTAAACAGTCTTCTGCTTCAGAATTAGATTATTCCCTGACTTTGACAGATATTCCTGCTACACCACCAAATCTCGAAGAAACTCCCCCCCCAAAATCTTCTGCTTCAGAATTAGATTATTCCCTGACTTTGACAGATGTTCCTGCTACACCACCAAATCTTGAAGAAACTCCCCCCCCAAAATCTTCTACTTCAGAATTAGATTATTCCCTGACTCTGACAGATGTTCCTGCTACACCACCCAACAACAGTAAAACACCTAACCTCCACGAGCGACCAACTCTAATTGTCAATACCCGAGAAAAATTACCACCAGATAGTAGTTCTTTAGAGGATGCTATTTCTATTTCCCAACCCGAAATTTTTGCTAGTGAACCAAACATTACTAGTTCCAATCTTCCTCAACTGAATTCTAATAATCTTGAATCCTTACCTAATTTATTAGAAGTTAAAGCCAAATATATTAACGAGTCAATAGACACCTTATCTTCTCTTGCTCCAGAACAACTCTGGCAAGAATTATTAGCTAGAATTTTAGATGGTGGTATTGGAAGACTTTATTTAGAAAGACATTCAGATTACGGTCGGATTATTTGGAGTAGAGATGGAGTCCTACAATCTTCCCTAGAACCCGTAGAAATTGCTATTTTTAATCATATTATTCAAGAAATTAAAATTCTCGCTAAACAACCGCTAAAACCTATAGAAAAATCTAAAAAGGTAGCTACTGAAAAATTTTATAATCAGGAACGTATCTTACTTCGCATTGAATTCTTCTTAAATAAGTATGGAGAGGAAATTACAATTCAGATTTTACGTGGTAAAGCCTTAAAATTTTATGAGCAGAGACAAGTAAAGAGAATGATGGAACAAGCTCTATCCTTGTCTCAAAAATTAGATAAAATTCTCAAGAAAATTATATTTTGTAGCCGTTCTGGTGAATTAGATGAACTTGATTCTTTAATAGCTATTTTTGAACAAATTGAAAAACAAATTAAGTTACTAGAAAAACAAGCAAAAAATCCCCAGGGATAGTCCCTGGAGATACTAAATTCATTACTGAATATTTTATAGTTTGACTGTGAAACTAATTATTAGTTATTGATCTTTTCCCATAACCTGAGATTTGAGAGCTTTAAACTCGTCTTTTAACTCTTGTCTGCTAGACTCTTTCCAAAGATAACGATAGACAAACCATGCTGTATATCCTAAACCAATTAATTCAAATAAGGGAGATAGTAAAGGAAAATCATTAATTGCAGCTAAAATTGCTAAAGTTATTTTTACTGCTAAGATCGCGAGAAAGATTAACAGTAAGTTTACTAGTTCCTTTTCATTATTAGAGATAAATTCTCCTATAATGTCGTATATCTTAGCTAAGAAATCCTTACCAATTTTTAACCACTCTTGTGCTGGTTTATTATCCACAGGGGAGGGTTTTGCGATCGCGCCTGGAGTTTCCGTACTTAAACCAACAGTGGTACTAGTAGTAGTAGTAGTGGTTGTTTCTTGGGATTCCATTTCTGCTCACTCCTTTTATTAGGTGAAATATTTAGGGAATGTCAACCAGATAACTGTCTAAACTGTTAACTGACTAACTTTCGCCCATATTATCAAACAATTTCTCTTGCTTTCTTTAATTACCAGAGCAACTGTTAACACTCCTTAAAAAATTCTCACCACAAACCCTTGAGTTTAGTTGTGATTTGTGGGGCTTCTCCCCTGAAGTAACAAGGTTCAGCAAAAAGTAAGAAGGAGTTTCATTTGACAATGGGGGCTACTCAACCAAGTTCAGCATATCTCACCTAGGGTGTTGACTTTTTGCACTTTGGTAATGAGCCTTGGATAATCAAGTCCTCATTACCTTATTAATTCAAGATTAAAATATAAACCTCTGAAATTAACAAAGATTTAAAGATGTTGTTGTTATTCTTTTACACAGCAATAGCTGCTTCTGGAGTTTGAGCTTGGCTATGATCGACAACTGACTGGCGACAGTAAATCTCACAGGAGTTATTAGGACTTTCGATGAGCTTAATTTTATCTAATTCTGCTCCTAGCTCCACAATAGGCGATCGCAATATTTGAGCAATGTAAAGAGCAATATTTTCGGCTGTTGGTACAACTTCGGCAAAGTAAGGAATATCTTTATTAAGGAAAGTATGATCGAAAGGTTCTACTACGCGATCATCAATTACTTGCTGCAAGGCACCTAAATCGATTAACATTCCTGTGCGAGAATCAATATTCCCCACTACTGTCACTTCTAAATGATAGTTGTGTCCGTGTCCATTGACCCGAGCGCACTTTCCGTAAATTTCCGTATTCTCTTGCAAACTAAGTTCTGGTAACGCCAAACGATGAGCAGCACTAAAGTGAGTTTTAACAGTTAAAGATGCTTCCATATCTTTTCCTTGATATTCAGCCCAAAGTTCTGGGTGTTCGTAAAGTTTAATTTTAACTAGTGATAGACGAGGTGCCAGTTTTTGCCAGATGATTCTAGCAATATTTTCGGTAGTGGGGAGAGTTTCTTGAAATTCTGACCACACATCGTTGAGGTAAGCGTAATCTAATTGACTAGTTACTTCTTCTTTGATTACTTTTTTGACAGTGGAGAGGTTTTCTACCATTCCATACTTGTCTAATTCTCCTTCTAAAGACACATATAGTTCGTAGTTGTGTCCATGTCCAGGGAAGCGACTACACAAGCCGAATAGACGCTGGTTTTCAGGCTCATCCAACTCGGGTAGCCAGTAGCGGTGACTCGCGGAAAATTTAGCCCGACGATTAATAATACATTTCATTGTTCACTGTTAAAGATATTTTCCTTCGGTTTCAGGGTTTTCCACTCTAGGTAAGCCCATACTGTAGTTACGGACTCTTCCTCCCAAGTTGTAGTTGATTTCTCCTTTTTGCAATAGAGAACGAATAAAATGTTCTAAATCTGAACCAATACGACGGATATTGTACTCGCTTAAATCTTCACCACTACTAGCTTCTACCAGTTCATCAAACTTGCGATAAACTTTTTGCAATGAGTCTTCGCTCCAATTGAATTCATTATCAGGATCCACATCAAGAGTTAGAACATTATCACTTTCGACCAACTCTTGACCTTTAACTTCAGCAGTATAAATACGAATATGACGGGTGGTAGATTTAACAAGCATTGTTTTTTTTATTAACTATTGTAATTTCGCTATTTTTACTCAGGTGCTAGCTATGAGGTTGCAGCCTTGTAAAATATTGTAACAAGATAAGGGATTGAGGAAATTTGCCCCCGATCCATCCCCTATCTTTCATGGTTGCTTATTTATAAGCTTTAATGCACTGTTCTACCAGAGGCTTGACAGATTCTATATCTTGCCAACCCAAGATTTCTGTAACTTTCTTTTCCAGATTTTTGTAAGTTCGGAAAAATTCAGCAATTTCATCTAGACGATGGGCAGCAATATCTTTCAAGGAAGTTACGTTAGCATAGCGAGGGTCTTTGTCGGGGACACAAAGGATTTTTTCATCGCGATCTCCTCCGTCAATCATTTCCAGCATTCCTATAGGTCTAGCTGCGATCACACATCCTGGGAAAGTGGGTTGATCCATAATTACCATTCCGTCTAAAGGATCACCATCATCTGCTAGAGTATTGGGAATAAAACCATAATCATAGGGGTACTGAACTGAAGCATAGAGAACGCGATCAAGAGCAAAAGCGTTCATGTCTTTGTCAAACTCATATTTGTTTTTGCTACCTGCGGGAATTTCAATCAAAACATTGATAACACCAGGTTTGGGTTGAGCAGGAATCAGTGATAAATCCACGAAATTTCTCCCTTGGCTAACAGTTAAACTACAAAAGTAATAATCCTTAAGGAAAAATCCCCAAGCTTAAGTCAGTTATCAGTTATCAGTTATCAGTTATCAGTTCAACCTACAAAGATAGGATTTAACTACTATCAAATGAAAAGAAGACTTTACCCTCAATAGATAGTACAAAGTTTCTGTTTACTGCTTACTGTTTACTGTTCACTACTAAAGATAGAATTTGGCTCTATCATGAAGCATTCTACCCGAAGATACTAAACTTATGATTAATCCAGCCACATTTTCCTCTGCAACCTCTCAAGTTTTCAAGCTATTAGCTATTAGCCAGAATCTAGTAGTATTTGGCTACTATAAAGTCAACTAATGACTCACTTAAGATTGGGAAACAAAATTAGCAAAACTCAACTCGTTGATTTTGTGCCACTGAGAAACTGAGGTACGAAACTCATCCCACTGTTCATAAATCTGTCTAAAGGAATTATCTTTACTAGCATTTTCTTGATAAATCTCCAATGCTGCTGCTTGTGCTGCTTGTAAAATTTCTCTACTGTAGGGAATTAATTTTGTACCACTAGCAATGAGACTTTGTAGAGACTGGCGATTTAAAGCATCATACTGAGAAAGCATAGTCAAATTAGCTTCCATCGCAGCAGTTTTAAGGACTTCTTGATATTCTTGAGGTAACTTATCCCATTGAGACTTATTAATTTGCAATTCAAAAGTTGAACCAGGTTCCCACCAACCAGGATAGTAGTAGTAGGATGCAGCTTTATTCAAGCCTAGCTTTTCATCATCGTAAGGACCTACCCATTCTGCTGCATCGATCGCCCCTCTGTCTAAAGCTAAAAAAATCTCTCCTCCTGGCAAAACCTGGACATTAACTCCCAAGCGAGCCATAACTTTGCCTCCCAAACCTGGAATCCTCATTTTTAAGCCATTAAAATCCCTTAAAGATTTAACTTCTTTTTTGAACCAGCCCCCCATTTGCGCTCCTGAATTGCCCGCAGGAAAGCTAATCACGTTAAAATCTGAGTATAGCTGGTGCATTGCTTCTAACCCTCCGCCATGATAAAACCAGGCGTTTTGCTGTTGTGCTGTCAGACCAAAAGGTACAGATGTTCCGAAAGCGAGGGCGGGGTTTTTACCTACATAATAGTAACTAGCAGTGTGTCCGCACTCTACTGTGCCGTTTTGAACTGCATCTAAGACTTCTAACCCAGGGACTATTTCTCCTGCTGCATAAGGTTCAATGGTAAATTTTCCTCCCGTGATGGCTTTAACGCGATCGCATACTTTTTGTGCTCCTTGGAAAATTGTATCGAGGGATTTGGGCCAACTAGTTACCATGCGCCATCGCAAATTAGGCAGACTACTATCTCCAACAACTCCACTTTCTTGGGTTTGGTTACAAGCTACTAAAGTAGTAGCGGTTGTTGTACCTATACCCACATAGGAAAGCATTTTTCTTCGTTTCATAATCTCAATTTTGGCTGAAACTTTCTGGTAATTTGTACTTCATAGAGTTAATCCCAGATATTATCAGACTGGGGAATTATATTGTTTTGATTTAAGGCAAGCTACAGATGGGGAAGTGGGGAAGTAGGGAAGTAGGGAAATAGGGATGTAGGGAAGATAGGGAGTGGGAATTCATGTAGGGAAGTAGGGAAGTAGGGATGTAGGAAAGGTCTCCCTCAGCGACGAGTTGGGTCTCCCCCAATCCCCCAAGCTTACAAGGGTAGACTTTTTACATTTAAGCCTGAAATCAAGACTCCGAAGACAAGGAGGACAAGGAGGACAAGGAGACAAGGGAGCAAAAGCTGATCCTGTTCGTTCAAATGATAGTAGACACTCACGGAGCGCGTTAAAAACCTACCCTTGTGAGAATCCCCCAAGTCCCCAAGCCACCAAATCCCCAAATCTCCAAATCCCCCCGGGAGGAGACTTAATAGATCTAGGTATTGAAGCCAAAACAGATCGACTTTGTAATGAAGTCTCCTTCCCGCCCCAAGTCCCCAAGTCCCCATTCACCGAAGCATTAATTGTTAAACGAACAGTATTGATTCCCTTGATTTTTGTCCATCAGAATTTTTTAAAATTTAGGTCAAGATTATGCCTCATCTGATTTATAAGCGATCAATAGCCCATTAATTTGGTCATCTAAGCGAGTAGAATACGTAGATGAATCGAATTCAGTAAAAAAAACAGATGAAGCAACGTGGAGTAGCGGTTTGGTTTACAGGGTTTAGTGGTGCAGGTAAAACCACTATTGCCACAGCCTTAACCAAAGAATTGCAATCTCAAGGCTATGACTTTGAGGTATTAGATGGTGATGAAATTCGAGAAAACTTAACTAAAGGACTCGGATTTTCTAAAGAAGACCGAGATACCAATATTCGCCGAATTGGTTTTGTTGCCAAACTGTTAGTTCGTCATGGAGTTATAGTGTTAGTTCCAGTTATTTCTCCCTATCGTGCTATTAGAGATGAGATGAGGGAAAAAATAGGTGACTTTGTCGAAGTTTTTGCCAATGCACCTATAGAAGTGTGCGAAAAGCGGGATGTTAAGGGACTGTACAAAAGAGTTCGTGCAGGAGAAATCAAACAGTTTACTGGGATAAGCGATCCCTATGAGCCTCCTCTTAATCCTGAAGTGGAGTGTCGCACAGATCTAGAAGAGTTAGAAGACAGTACCGCTAAAATTATGAATAAACTCCTAGAATTAGGGTATATTTCCTAATATATTCTTGACTAAAGCTAATTAATTCCTAAAATCTGGGTTATTGACAACTTCTTAACAATTTCTGGATTACACTAGTATTCGTAAGAGTGATAGTTCAAAACTGTTATATTTGGTTGAACCCAGTTTTTTCCCTAATGAGTGATTCTATTTCTAGTCAGCCAAAACAACTATTTTGTTCAGGACAAATTGTCGCTCTAGACAACACAAACAGTATTCTTTATGGAGAGGTGATTCAAATTATCCCTCAGCGTCAAATGTGTTGGATTAGAACAATTGCTCTAACTTATGCCCCAGATTCTTTGAGAAAAAAATTACCAAACTCTGAAGATATCTATTATGATGCTGCCCTCTCCCAAGAATCAGCCAGTAGAGCTAATTACTGTATTGATTCTGATATGGTAATAGTTGATTTACACCGCAGTATAGATTTGCTTTTTCCCATAAATTTATTTAGAGTGGCTTTTGATACAGAGATGATCCCCCTTTTGAGTAAAATCAATCCATCTCATGATAGTTGTCTTCAAGACACTCAAGCCGGTAAACAACACTTGAATCAGTTTCTCAAAGAAATTTGGCAAACTAATCAGGATAAATTTAAGGTTTAATCTTGCCTTAAATTTATTCCCTTGATTCAGCAAAAATACTTCTAAAATTATTGTTTAATAAATTGTATTTGTAGTTTACATTACAACACAACGTAACAAATTACTTCATGATTAAGTATTAACAATTAGGTAATTTTATAAGAGTTAGAGCAATGAGGTGAAAAATTTAAGTGTTTTTTAGGATATAAAAAAGGAAAGAGTCGGCTATAAACGTAATATGTTTTTGCGCGATTCTAAAGTCACAACCTCCAATAATGGCGAGAAAACAATGATTTCTTATGCCATACCAATTAACATAGGATATTAGAAATTGGATTCAAACTTATGAAAAAACACAACTTGAACTGAGCTTCATAGTTATATCAAGATTTTGTAAAGTCGGCATCTAAAGGGTAGATATCTATCAAATTACAGATTATTCTTTATAAGATATAAAGTAAAACTTTTAAGGTGATAATTCTTAGGGTGGTAAAGGAAACTATGAACAGTCAAACATTAAATTGTCAATTCGCAACTTTTGAACCTCAAGGTTATGTCAGTGCAGCTAATGTTAGAGAATTTTTACAAGAACTAACTGATGCAGTAGAAAATCAAACTGACTCTGCTTTGTTAGTGGATATGGCATCAGTAGAATTTATGGATAGTGCAGGTTTAATGGCTCTAATTAAAGGATTTAATCTGGCTCAAGATTTACAACGTCGTTTTAGCATTTGTTCCGTTCCTCCCTCCGTCAGAATGGTTTTTGAGTTAACTCAGTTAGATAAAGTATTTGAAATTTTTGAAAGTAAAGATAGTTTCACCGCAACAATAGTCTAGAATAAACCTTGATATCTATCGGTTTTAATCCCAAGACTCAATTTTGGGGGGAAAGTGAAAATTAGTCCCTTTCCCCTAGCCCCAAAAGGTATGTTTTGTTCGGTATATTAAAAAAACTGAATCTGCTACAACCATAGGGGGACTAAATCTGTGACTATTGCTGTTGAGAAGTTCATTTCTCCTGAAATTAATAAACCTGCGCGTTATCTCGGTAACGAATTAGGAGCAGCACACAAGCCTTGGGATTCTGCACAGGTAAGATGGGTACTAACCTATCCCGAGGTCTATGAAGTAGGTGCATCAAATTTAGGACATATTATTCTCTACAACATTATCAATGCTCAACCTAGACAATTATGCGATCGCACTTATCTTCCAGCCTCAGATTTAGCAGCTAAATTACGAGAAACCAATACACCTCTATTTGCTTTAGAATCAAAGCGATCGCTACAAGATTTTGATATTTTAGGTTTTAGTCTCAGTTATGAGCTAGGAGCAACTAACATTCTAGAAATGCTGTCTCTAGCTCAAATTCCCCTCACCTGGAAAGAAAGAGAGTCTGGTAATTATCCTTTTATTTTTGCAGGGGGACAAACAGCAACTTCTAACCCCGAACCCTATGCTGACTTTTTTGATTTTGTAGTTTTGGGGGATGGAGAAGAACTTTTACCCGAAATCGGTTTAGTATTAGAAGAAGGAAAAGCAGCGAAACTAAGTAAAGAAGATTTATTACTAGATTTAGCTCAAGTTCCTGGGGTATATGTTCCTAGATTCTATGATATGGCGGAAGATGGCTCAGTAAAGCCTAGTCGCTCTGATGTTCCCCAGAGAATTTTACGCCGAGTTGCGACACCTATTCCTGCTTATTCTATTGGTTTAGTTCCCTATGTAGAAACAGTACACGATCGCCTGACGGTAGAAATTAGAAGGGGTTGTACCCGTGGCTGTCGTTTTTGCCAACCAGGAATGTTAACTCGCCCTGCTACGGATGTTGAACCAGAAAAAGTAGTAGATGCTATCGAAAAAGGCATGAGAGCCACTGGTTATAATGAATTTTCCCTTTTATCCCTCAGTTGTTCCGACTATCTAGCTTTACCTGCTGTGGGAATGGAGATTAAAAACCGTCTCAAAAATGAGAATATATCTCTTTCTTTACCTAGTCAGCGTGTAGATCGTTTTGATGAAAATATTGCCAACATTATCGGCGGTACTCGGAAATCTGGTTTAACTTTCGCCCCCGAAGCTGGTACACAAAGAATGCGGGATGTTGTTAACAAAGGATTGACTAACGAAGAGTTACTCAGAGGGATTAAAACCGCAGTACAACAAGGCTGGAGTAAGGTAAAACTTTACTTTATGATTGGCTTACCAGGAGAAACTGATGTTGATGTAGTTGGTATTGCAGAAACAGTGCGCTGGTTACGAAGAGAATGTAGAGCTATCAGCAATAAACGTCTTAATTTTAATATTACTGTCTCTAACTTCACCCCTAAACCCCATACTCCTTTTCAATGGCATTCTGTATCTACTGCTGAGTTTCTCCGCAAGCAAGAATTACTCAGAGACGAATTTAGACGAATGAAAGGAGTAAAAGTAAATTATACCGATGTGCGTATTTCGGCTATGGAAGATTTTGTCGGAAGAGGCGATCGCCGTTTAGCTTCTGTAGTACTTCGTGCTTGGGAATTAGGTGCGGGAATGGACTCCTGGTGGGAAAATCTACCTCAAGCCTATAGCGCGTGGTCAAAAGCGATCGCTGAAGCTGGTTTAACTTGGAAATATCGCCAAGTGGAAAATGGGGAATGGAACATAGTAGAAACAGAAAATAGCAATAGTCTGCAAAATCTCGACGCGCCCCTACCTTGGGATCATCTCAACACAGGTATTGATAAAGAGTGGCTCAAACAAGACTTACAAAAAGCCTTAGATGCTGCTACTGTTCCAGACTGTGCTTTTGATGGTTGTTCCCACTGTGGAGTGTGTGGCACAGACTTCGGTCATAATATAGTAGTACCCCCACCAGTTATCCCTGAATTTGAAGGACACTTTAAACCTAAATCCAACAGAGAACAGAGAATTAGAGTGTGGTTTGGTAAACAGGGACAAATGAAATTACTCAGTCATTTAGATTTAGTTCGTTTATTTGACCGCGCTGTACGTCGTGCTGCTCTTCCTATATCCTTTACTAACGGATTTCATCCGGGACCCAGAATTGCGATCGCCAATGCCCTATCTTTAGGCAATACTAGTAGTGGAGAAATTGTTGACTTTGAGTTAACAGAAGATATTGATCTAGACGAGTTTCGAGATAAATTAGCGGGGGAATTACCAGCAGACATCCCCTTATATCGTCTAGAAGAGATCAACATCAAGTCTCCTTCTGCAACTCAAGTTTTAGACAAAGCAGAATATCTAATTACAGTTGCTTCTACATCAGAATCTAATTGGCAAGAATATATTGATGCTGTAGGCAATTCCTCAGAAATCTTGTGGGAAAAAACTACTAAATCGGGTAAAAAACAACAAGTTAACTTATGCGATCGCTTGTTTGAGTTAGAACTAGCAAATAGTTTATCAGATGACTCTGTTGTGCTGCGTTATGTAGGTAGTTGCCGTAATGATGGCACTAAACTATCTCCTGAAAACATCATATATATGTTGGAAAAAGTTTCACAGCAAGAGTTTCAATTATTAACAGTGCATCGTCAAAAGTTGATTTTATCCGAGCCAAAAAGCTGAGATAGATTATGTATGGCGAAGATGTGTTGAGATAGTTAGTTGGTAGTAGTTAGTTAGTGTTTAGTATCCGTGCAAGGCTTGCGCCCTGTTAGTTATTGGTTGCTGAAATCCTAGGGACTTGTATTATTTGTTCGTTCAACTCTAATTATCTTTCCTGTTGCTTTATCCCAAACCAGCACAAATTCTGAGTTAGGCATTCTTAAATCTTGGGGAATAAGATTGATTTTTATATCATCTTCAACTCCCCCATCAATATGACCATAACCATAGCCAAGAATAACCCTTATACTACCAGGATAAGATGATGGTCCTATTACTTTAGTCAAAGCTTTGATTTCTTCCATTGCCAAATTATGGGAAATCATTATGTAGGTGTTAGAAAAAGTTTCACAACAGGAGTTTCTGTTATTAAAATTGCATCGTCAGCAGTTGATGTTATTAGAGCCAAAAAGCTGAGATAGATTATGTATAGCGAAGATGTTATCTGCGAACGCTGAAATTCTATCAACGATAGGACACTCACAATAAGGAACAGAAGCAGTAAGTCAGTTAGAATAAGCTGTGCGATGCGCCACTCTTTATTGTAAGTCTTGTATTCAAAGTTCAATCTGAAAATCAGCGATATTTTAGTAATTCTTCAATCGTTAAATCTATATCACTAGCGATTTGTCGCAATAATCTAGGTGAAATATCACGCCCTTTATGAAAAGGTACTGTTGTTCTTCGTCCATCTGGATGACGAAACTGCTTGTGTGAACCTCTTTGGCGTACTTCTATAAACCCAAGAGTGTTTAAAATTCCAACAACTTCTTGGGGTTTTAAGACAGGAATATTGCTCATTAAGTATTAGACTACAATTTGTTGTGTACCAACGAACTCTGTTTCAAAGGTTTGGTTTTCCTCTTCTAAAAGCATTTCAACGACTTCTTTTAAATTCTCTATTAGCTCATCCAAGGTTTCTCCTTGAGAATGCGCGCCTTTAAATCCAGGGATATAGCCAACATAGAGATTTGTATCTAAATCTCGCTCAACAATCGCTGTAAACGTTTTCATAAAGTCCTAGTTTTATAAAGACAATCCTATAGTATTAATCTGATTATCTCATTTTTGAAAAACTTTTAATATGGCGATCGCTGTCAATACTGAATACTGCTAATTATCATGATTCGACAAAACTTCGATAGAGTCTATTGTAGTGGCACGTCTAGTTTAATTGGATAAGAAAAACCCTTAACATTATGGAAGCAACTCAATCAACAGTAAAAAACGTTTCTTTCCCCAAGTTAGGCATTGGTACTTGGGCTTGGGGCGATCGCTTATTTTGGAATTATGGCTCTGACTACGGCGAAAAAGAAGTACAGAATGCTTTTGATACTGCTTTAGCTGGCGGTGTGAATTTTTTTGATACTGCGGAAATTTACGGATTCGGAGAATCAGAACGCCTCATCGGAAGGTTTTTACAGCAAACCACTCAGCCAGTACAAATAGCTACTAAATATTTTCCACTGCCCTGGCGGTTTGGTAAAGAAGCAGTAGCAGATGCTTTAACTGCTAGCCTCAAGCGACTTCAAGTGGAACAAATTGCCTTATATCAAGTTCATATGCCTTTTGACTTTTTTATGGGTCAACCAACTCTGATGGAGGCTCTAGCTGAAGAAGTAAAACAAGGTCGTATCCTCACCGTTGGGGTAAGTAATTACTCTGCAAACCAGATGCAGCAAGCTCATGACCTTCTAGCAAATTATGGTGTTTCCCTAGCTGTGAATCAAGTCCGCTATTCTCTGCTAGCAAGGCAAATCGAACAAAATGGCATTCTCAAACTAGCTCGGGAGTTGGGTGTAACTATCCTCGCCTATAGCCCTTTAGCTCAAGGACTGCTAACAGGAAAATACACTCCAGACAATACCGAGGGAGTCCAAGGACCAAGAAAACTAGACCCGAAATTTTCAACTCAAGGATTAAGTAAAATCCAGCCACTGCTGAACCAGTTACAACAGCTTGGTGAAAAATACCACAAAACCCCAGCCCAAGTAGCACTTAGTTGGCTCATAGCTCAAGGTAACGTTATTCCGATTCCTGGTGCTAAAACTGCTTCTCAAGCTCAAGAAAATGCTGGTGCGCTCAATTGGCAACTCAGTGCTGAAGATGTCCAACAACT
>JASJCP010000085.1 GCA_030065935.1 Xenococcaceae cyanobacterium MO_167.B27 | reverse complement strand
CTCCTAACCATTCTGTTTCTTCTGCTTTTTTGAGTTGAGGCAAAACACTATTGAGTGCTGTTCGTCCTAATCCCTTCCCTGTATCCTTATATGTTTGGTTGCACAGATTCAAGGCATAATTCCACCACCATCTCGCACAACCCATGACTTGACTAAGTTTTTGGGACTGCTCAGAATTTGGGTAGATTCGGACTTTGATGGCTCTGTGCAATGCTTTGACGCTAAATATGGTTGACGATAAACATTATAAGCAAAAAAATAAGTCAAAGTCAAAAACAAATTTTGTTATTTGTATAATTAAGGATGCGCTCCGCGCGGAATATTATTGGTCAAAATTCATCCGCTCGATAAATGGAGGGACTTCTTTTGACATTTAAGTTAAATCTAAAAATCATACCCTTGAAAGCCCTGCTCCTCCCTCTCCCCCTGCTTTTCATCTCACTAAATCCTGTTACTCCCGATCTTAATCCTTATGTATTGGTACGATGGGAAACTGCTTGATAGCGACACTATTAACCTTAATCTTAATGAACCTGCACTATTATATGGTGCAACAGTGTTCACTACTATGAGGGTCTATCAACAGTCTCTCAGCCATCCTTTGACCCATTGGTCAGCACACTGCGATCGCCTAAAACATAGTATCATTAGTTTTGGTTGGCAGCAACCAGATTGGCAAAGACTGAAAATAGGGGTAGAATCGTTACTAACTTACTTTCCTGTTATCAGAATTGTCGTCTTTCCTGATGGAAGAGAATGGATTACAGGAAGACAATTACCCCCCGATTTAACTAGCAAGCAACAACAGGGTATCACTGCCTGGATAGCAAAAGAGCCTATATATCGTCGCAGTCTCTCCAGTCATAAAACAGGTAACTATCTAGGAGCTTATTTAGCATTGCAAAAAGCTCGCCAATTTGAAGCCCAAGAAGCAATCTTAATCGATCGCCAGGATAATTGGCTCGAAACTAGTACGGGAAATTTGTGGGGATATAAAAATGGTTGCTGGTACACCCCCTCTCTAGAAGTAGGTATTTTACCAGGGATTGCGCGATCGCATTTATTTAACTGGTTGCAAAAGCAAGATATTCCTGTTGAAGAAAATATTTGGACTCCCCAGTTTATTCAAGATTTAGAGGTGATCGCGTATAGTAATTGTGTAGTAGAGATAATCCCTATTCACACCATCTCAGGGTTAACACTGAAAAAATCTGACAATCTATTGTATTCATCCCTACAAACTTTACAACAATATTTTCAGAATCAACTTTAGTTTTCCGTAAAAATACTTTGATTTCATAGTTATTTTATCTAGCTAGCTTTGAGCAAGCTAAATTAAAGTTATTGTACTTAGATAGCATTAATATGCTGATTAAATCTCAAACATAATTGCTTAAAGATCGAGATAAGCTAGTCATCATTTTGCCAAATCTTTAAATAGAAAAACAGTAGTTTTAGGGATTTACTAGATTAAAGATTGCTTGTTACCTTGAAGAAGAAAATCAATGGCAAATTATTAAACCCTCCTACTTCATACATAGAGGGAATAGCAATTTACAAAGAAAAAAAACTATTTATTACCCATACTGTTTACACTGAGAAATAATCATGAAAAAACTACTTTATATTTCTATTATTGGTTTAAGCTTCGCTACTCAAGGAATCGCTGTCTCTCAAGAATTTAAAGCCATAGACAATGAAGATTTTACACAGTTAGTTTGTGGTTACATTCAAGACTCTGATGATACTCAAGCAGCAGTGATGGAAGCTTATTCTGCTATTCAATCCATTATTAGTGACACACAACTAGAAACTCTTAGAGGACTTTCTAATGGAGATATCAGCCCTGATAGTTTCTGTGCTGGATTTGAGGTTTAGTTATTTACTTGAGAATTAATAAGAGCTATCTAAGTTGAATTTTACTGGCAAATTTCACCCTAAATCAATTTGATAGATTTTGTCAGTCAGTTACTTATCAATATATAAAACAAATAAGCACACACCACACACTGTCAAGAAAATTATCAATGTTTAATTTAAATAAACTTACAAAATTTACTGCTACAAGCACTCTTGCTGCTTTGATGGCAGGAACACTAGCAATTCCCTATGCTAATTCTGCTCCTCCTGGAGGAACTCCTCCTGGGCTAGCTGGAGGAAGTCCTCCTGGACAACAAAAGAAAGCCTGTAAAAATAACAACGGAATTGGCAACAACTATGACGTTGAATACGAGATTAATGGCACAACTTACAGCATCAGAATTGACCCAGGTAACAAAGGTCAAATGAATAAGTTTCAAAGTGACTTAGCAGCCCAAAGGTTTAGTGATAGTGAGATCGAAAGTGCTGTTAGTCAACTTGTAGATGCAGAAATGAGAGCTAATAGTAATGGCGGACAAGATTGTCCGTCAGATAGTAGCGTAGGTATTGATTACAGTAGCTACTTCTATTTCAGTGACTTTACCTTCAAAAGAGCAGCTAATGAACCTACAACATTCCATAATACAAACTATCCTCACGGATACGGTGTAGATGCGTTTCAACAGTTCTTCCAAGCAGAAAGAGTAGCGGTAAGTATCGATCAGTTAAATGCTAGAAGACTTGACCCAACTAAACTGCAACTTCAACAAGATTATAATGTCAAAATCTATTTCATCAATGAAGGTGCAGGTTACAGAAATCAGTTGTATCTAGACACCATAAATGCCACAGGTAAAGATGGGATGATCTTTTACGATGGTTCTAGAGGTAGTGGTTCAAACCAGTTGAGAAAAGGAGACTATGTCGATCTTGGTACAATTCCTGCTGGTGCTACCTTAGATTTTCACCTACGGGCTAACGGTTATAACAACAGTAATCCCGATGTTTGGTATGCAGACATAGCTAGAAATATAGACAATTTACAGCACGTTATGGCTTTTGAATATGAAGGCTATTTAATTCTGGCTTGGGAAGATTTAAGAAACGGTGGTGACAAAGACTATAACGATATTGTCTTTGCCATCGACATTGGTCAAACTAACTTAGATGCTATTCCTACTGAGCCTGGGACTAATGATCCACCTGTAGCTGTAAACGATGAGAGTTCTACTCCTTATAACACTCCTGTTACTATTGATGTTTTAAGTAACGACAGCGACCCCGAAAATCAAACTCTGACAGTTACCAATCTTAGTACTCTAGGTGGTGCTTCCTTAAGCATTCAAAATAATCAAGTAGTTTATACTCCTGCTTCTGGCTTCACTGGCGATGACTATTTTACCTATACCATTGAAGATACCCAAGGAGCTACCGACTCTGGGACAGTAAAAGTAACAGTACAAGAGCCTCTTAAAACACAAGTAAGTATCGAGTTGATGTTATCAGTGGATGTTTCTGGTAGTATCAATGCCAATGAGTACGAAATGCAAAAACAAGGCTACATTGCTGCCTTCAGAGACCCAGAAGTAATAGCAGCAATTGAAAACTTACCCAATGGACTAGCCGTAGCAATCGAAACTTGGGCAAGTAGTATTGAAGAAACCAGTGATTGGTATTTAATTACTAATGCCGAGGAAGCAGAAGCATTTGCAAGTGTTATTGAGAATATTCTTGACGAAAATAGCGGTAGTGGTGGAACAGATATTACTGATGCTATCAACTCAGCAACCCAAGAGATTTTAAGCAATGACTACGAAGGACAAAATCTAGTTATTGATGTTTCTGGAGATGGAGTTTCTAAGAATAGTTATTTAGGAAACGATACTTCTTACAACGCATATAAGACCCAAATTGATAACTATATCACCACTAACAATTTACAAGTTCCTAACTGGTTAGGAAAAGATAATTACACCTATCGTTCATACCGAGGCAACAAACAATGTAACATTGGTCAAGATGTTACTTATGAAAATAACCGTAATCTATCGATGGAAGATAGATTTACTTTTCTCTGGAAAGTTCCTATCGAGCATTTAGTTTGTCCTCCTCTGGATGAAGCTAGACAAAACGCAGTGAACAATGGAATTACTATTAACGGCTTGCCTATTCTTCCTAGTCGTATCAAAAAAGGTACTATTCAGTGGCGAGAAACAGAAATAGAAGAGTACTATGAATTGAATGTTATTGCTGGAGACGGTGCTTTTGTTGAACCAGCATACGGTTTTGAAGATTTCACTCGCGCTATTAAGAAGAAACTGATTTGGGAAATCACTGATGCAGAACCAACCAATCTCGATTCTATTATTGATAGCGATGAGGATGGTATTCCTGACAGAGAAGAAGTCGCAGAAGATACAAGCGATTCAGATGGCGACAATATACCTAACTATCTAGATCCCGATAGTGATGAGGATGGGATTCCTGATAATGTAGAAGCTACAGGCGATCCTAATAATCCTAGTAGTCCTGATAATCCTGTTGAATCACCTCTTGACACTGATGAAGATGGCATTCCTGATTATCTAGATCCCGATAGTGATAATGATGGGATTCTTGATATTGACGACGGGACAGGAGATATAGATGGTGATGGCATTCCTAACTATATTGACCATAATTTCCCTGACTAATATAGTCTCTCTCTCAATTCTGAATTTAATTCAATTATAGCGATCGCACTGGTAAATGCGATCGCTTTTCATTAACTGGTTACAAAAACCAGAAAATATTTGAACTCATGATTTTATACCAAATCCGATAACAATAGTATCCTCATTTTTATAGTCTGCGTAGGCAGACTGAGCCTGTATAGCAGTAGGTTTTAACCTATCAGCTTATGTTATGTTTTGGTAATCGGATTTCGTATTATTCCAGATTTAGCTATAGTAATTGTCCAGTATAGATAATTCCCATTTATACCATTTCAGGATTAACACTGAAAAATTTTGACAATCTGTTGTGTTCATCTCTAAAAGTTTTACAACAATATTTTCAGGCTCAACTTGACTTTTCCGTACAAATACTTTGATTTCATAGTTATTTGCTCAAGCTAGCTTTTAAAAATAATGAATTATAGTTGTTTTACGTAAACTACTCAATTACTTCTGAGGACAACAAAAACATAATCACTTAATTATCAAGATATTATAGCTATCATTTGGCAAAATCTGTAAACAGAAAAAACAGTAATTTTGGGGATTTACCAGACTTAATTTTTCTTGTTACTGTGAAGAAGAAATTAAATTGTCAATTATTAAACTCTTCTACTTCATAAATACAAGGGATAGTAATTGACCAATTTTAACAAAATCTTACAAACACACTGTTTACACTGATTCGGAAATTATAGTTAATGAACATGAAAAATACTAGCTATACTCAAAATACTAAAAGAATATTTAAACACTTTTTTCAAACATTTACTATTGGTTGTTTAGCTCTAGCTAGTTGCTCTATTAGTTCTGTGGCTCAGGCGGGAAATCCTGACAGTAATTGGAGCAAAGATTTTAATATGACTGATTGCTTTAATACTAGTTATTTCGGTTCTTCAAATAATTCTTGTCAAAACTATCAGGGAGATTTATACGAAAACTGGAATCCTAATGATTCAGGAGATGGCGATACAGACATTAAAGCTTATTCTGTAGGAGCAGATGATGAATATTTCTACTTTGAATTAGACTTTAGAAACGACTGGGATTTTGATGATACAGGAGAATCTCGAAAATACTATTTAGAGATAGAAGCTGATGGTGATAGTCAATCTGACTACTTTCTGGTTTATCAACCCAAGAGAGAAGACCTAGGCTCAAGCTGGAAGAATAAAGGTGGAACTGGCGAAGTTGAAGTTTACGAAGATAGAAACAACAGCATAGGAGGAAATAATCCTACTGGTGCAGATAGTGGCGACTCTGATGGTTATGAATCTGATTTAAGTTCTGGTAAAAACCTTTCTTCAGGAGACTTCCATGTTCGCCTGGTCAATGGTAATGTTCAAATGGCTCTTAAGAAAAGTAAAATTGGTACTCCAAGCAATATTTTGAGTCGTGCTTATGCTTCACAGAATACTAACTTAGAGCCAAACAAATTAACTTGGCATGATCAGAATACAATCAGCGATTTTGAGGGTTCTGGTGGGTTTGATAGCACAGCATCTGCTGATACTAGTACTTGGTTAGAGTACAATGATACGATTGTAGCAAGTGGTGATTACGGGGATAGTAATGAGGTCAGTTTAGAGTTAGTATTATCGGTGGATGTATCTACCAGTATCGATCACCAAGAGTTCGAGTTGCAACGACAAGGTTATATTGCAGCTTTTAATGATCCAGATGTTCAACAGGCAATTAAAGACCTTCCTAAAGGAATAGCTGTTACCATGCAGTTTTGGGCAAATAATAATGTTGTTGATCTTGGCTGGTTTAAGTTGATTGATGATGGCAATGGGGGTATTTCTAACCTAGACAGCTTCATCTCTAAAATGCAGGAAGTAAAAAGGACTGGTAACTATACAATATCTGGTCTAAGCCAGAAAAAAAGGATTCAAGTTGACAGCAGCAGTAATGCAGTGAATATGGGGGGTGGAACCGATCTGAAATTAGCGATTGAATCAGCTACAGATTTAATTTTAAATAACGACTATGTAGGAGATCGTTTAGTCATTGACGTATCTGGAGATGGTATCCCCGACGATACCCCATATCCTCAAGCTGAAGCTACCTGGGAATATGGATACAAAGATGGTCAATGTGGATATACTCTTGACTGTCCTCCTGTAGAAGTTGCTAGAGATGCAGCAGTAGCAGCAGGTATTACGATTAATGGTTTACCGATTAACAATAGTAGTCCAGGCTCAAAACAAGTAACAGATGCAGATGGTAACACTGTAACAATCAGTAGGCTAGCAGATCAGATAGATTATTATTACAGAAGTCAAGTTGTTGGAGGAGACGATTCCTTCGTTATGATCGCAAATGGGTTTGATGACTTTGCAGAAGCAGCCAGACTCAAAATCTTGAAAGAGATTTCCGACAACCCAAACTGTAATCTTGCTGATGGCTGTGATTTTCAAAATACTCCTCCTGTTGCAAAGGATGACAATGATCAAGTCTATGTCAATACTGTTAAGACTTTAGACGTTTTAAGTAATGATACTGATGCCAATGGCGATGAGCTATCTATTACTGACTTTGATATAGATGAGACTAGCGGTAGTCTTACCTTGGAGGACAAGGCTCGATTAGTCTATACCGCACCTAATATCCCTGGAACATATACCTTCATGTACGAAATTAGTGATGGTAACGGCGGTATTAGTAAAGCTACAGTTGAGGTTAAAGTATTATCAATAGTAGCCGACTAAAATATTTAATCCTATTCAAAGATTACTGAGTCTAGCTACAGGCGATCGATCGCTTTTTTCGTAAAATATAACTTGTTTGATGTTACTGAAGATAACAAAATTCGCTTCGAGATAATCTGGGAATTGATGGCGGTAACACTTAAACCAAAAGTCCAAAATGAAATAGTATAGAGGCAGTTATACGTAAAAGCGAAGAATGCCAGCTAAAGATATTTTCCATGATATTGTCACAATTGCTTTACAAAAAGACGGCTGGCTAATTACTGATGATCCTTTGAGACTAAAATGGGGATTAAGAGAATTATTTGTCGATCTAGGAGCAAAAAAGTTAATTGCAGCACAAAAAGGAGAAACTAAAATAGCAGTAGAGATAAAAAGTTTTATTGGTAAATCTCCAATTAATGAATTAGAAAATGCTCTAGGACAATATATTTTATATAGAAATATTTTAGAAGAAACAGAACCAGATCGTTTAATTTATCTAGCCGTGCGTCAATCGACTTATCAAGAAATTTTTTCCGAACCGATTGGAGTTTTGACTATTCAAAAAAGTAACTTACATCTTCTGGTGTTTAATGATCAAAAGGAGGAGATAATACAGTGGATAAATTAGCCAAGTATCGTCAAATAATCAGACAAATATTAACTGAATATGCTGCAATTCCTTATAAATATGGAGATATTGCTTCAGAGTTAATTATTAGCCAAGATGAAAATCGCTATATTTTAATTACTCAAGGTTGGGAACAAGATACTAGAGTACATGGTTGTCTAGTACATTTAGATATTATTGATAACAAAATTTGGATACAAAGAGATGGGACAGAAGATGGTATCGCAACTGATTTAGAAGCAGCAGGTATTCCTAAATCTGATATTGTCTTAGCTTTTCATCCTCAGCGTTTGAGAAAATATACAGAATATGCAGTAAATTAAAGAAACAGTCAAATATCCTCTCGGTGATGGGGTGCGGTAAATGATTTAATATCAGGACTTAATGGAATAATTCCCCCAGGGTTGAGAGGAAATAAATTACCGTAATAATCTCTTTTGACACTTTCAATATCGCAGGTATTCGCAACTCCTGGTAACTGATAAATATCTCGTAGATATCCCCCTAAGTTTGTGTAGTCTTGGATACGTCGGCGACTACATTTAAAAAGTCCATAATAGACAATATCAAAGCGAAATAGGGTAGTAAATAAACGGACATCTGCTAGTGTTAATTTATCTCCACACAGATAGCGATTGGTTGCGAGTACTCCATCTATTTCATCTAGAGTCGTAAAAAGTTCCTTACAAGCACTGTCATAAGCGGACTGAGTTTGAGCAAAACCTACTTTATACACTCCATTATTGACAGTATGATATATCTTCTCATTCCATCGGTCTATTTCTGGTTGTAAGTCTGGGGGATAGAGATCAAGTTCTTTGTTAGTAGCAAATTCCTTAAACTGGGAGTTAAGAATAACTATAATCTCCGCACTTTCGTTATTAACTATAGTTTTAGTTTTACTATCCCAAAGAACAGGTACAGTACATCTCCCTTGATATCCAGGTTTAGCTAGTTGATAGAGTTGGGGTAAGTTGTTACAACCTTCTGTTGCTGTTTCAAATATCCAGATACCTTCATTGCTGGAGGGATATACAACTGAGACGGGGATAGCACTTTCTAATCCTTTTAATACTCTCACCAGTAGGGTACGATGCGCCCAAGGACAACCCATCCCAACAAAAAGCTGATAACGCCCTGTTTTGGGTGGGTAATTGCTATCTGTAGATATAGTGTTTCTAAATTGACTTTGGGGGCGAATATACTCCCCAGACTTGCTGGATGGCGCGAGTTGAGACATCATAGTGCGCCACATGGTTGTCCAGACAAATTTACCTAGTTGGACTATATATTTAGATGGAAGAGATTTAGACATCTATTTTTTTTAAGTATCAAGTAGTATCCGCAAAGAGCGAATCGCCCTTACAATTAGCAAGTTATATTTGAGAAAGGCTCTATTAGATTTCTTAGATAAGTTTCTAGTTTTAATATTATCCACAGCCTTTATACAGATAAATTTTGATTATGAATTTAGTTGGGCAAGAGGTCTATTAATCTGGTAAAAATTCGGAGGAAAGTATTTCTGTTAATTGATAAGGACAAGTTTCAGGAAATGAAGATAATCCTGTTTCTTTTTCGGCACTAATTACGGCTAAAGGATAGATTTTTTCTTGAATATCAGCAAGATTAGATTTAAGACTGGGATTTTCTTTGAGTAATTTTTCTAGGCGAAGACGCTGTTCTTTAATAGTTAATTGCCAACTACGAGAGCGTAAATTAGGTTGAAACTGCCATTTGAGTAAGTGCATGATTAATACTTCTAATCTGCTCTCTAATTGCCTTTTTTCTGAACGCCCCATGTCTGCTATTTCTTCAGCAAGATTATCCCAATCTATATTTTCAATTTGTTTATTTTTCAAAAAATTTGCTTGTTGTTGTGTCCATTTATAAAAATCAAAGTTATAATCTGCATTCATTGATTTTTTGAGGGATTCAATATGGGGTTGTTGGGTTGATGAAAGAAACCCAACCTACTAAAAGATTCATTAATTATCAGAAGTTACAAGACGTTTTCTTAAAGACTCTGCACGACGTTTCGCAATCTTGTTATCTGGTTCAGATGTTAGTGCTGTTTCGTAACATTCTAAGGCTTGGGGAATCATTTGTTTTTTTTCATAAACATTCCCTAAATTATTTAAGGCAACTACATATTCGGGATATAGTTTTAAGGCATCTTTATATTGACGAATGGCTATATCATATTGTTCTTGAGCGAAGTAAGCATAGCCCATAGCATTGTGAATTAAAGCTTGGTTTTCGGGTTCAATCTCTTTATCTGCTTTGAGGGCTTTTTGAAAGAGACTAATAGATTGGACAAAAAGTTTTTTATCTAGATAAAGACTACCTAATTCATAATATTCTTTGCTTGTACCTTTTTCTTTTTTGAGTTTGCTTTGTAATTTAGAAAAGATATTTTCTGAACGACGAGTTTTAATTACTTCTCGCAAGACAAAGATCACAGCAAAAATTAAAATAATTAGTAGAACGGATATATATATTACAGGTAGTTGTTCTTTCATGTTCTGTTAGCAGAGTTTGATTATAGGGTTGCTTGTTATGGTTTGATCTTAGATTATTCTGTAAGCACTAAGGCAAGTGATAGTAGGTAATTCGTTCTTGTAGCCATCCCGATTTTCGCCAACTGAGTAGGGTTTGATAAACTTTGCTTCGTAATTCTTCATATTGCAAGCCCTTGGGCATTACTATACAAAGGGGTTCTCCTGAGAGTCTTTCAGGGAGTAATTTATATTCTGGGTATTGTTGTATCCAACCTGTGAGAGTGGTTATATCTGCTGTAAAAGCTGCTACTTCTTCTGCTTCTAAGAGTTGTAGTGCTTCTTGGTAAGAATTTACTCCTACAAGTTGGGCTTGGGGTTGGCGAGCGCGTATTACCGCAATGGTGGCAGAATTATAAAGTACGGCAATTTTTGCTCCCCCTAAGTCCTTTACAGAATTGATGTTAATGTTTTTGGTAATAATTCCTGTGCCATCTAGGTAATAGTGGGGACTAAAATTAACAATGCGTCTTCGGGAAGCAGTATTAGTGACTTTTGCGATCGCAATGTCGGCTTGATGGTCTAAAATTACTTTAAGTCTGGTTTGGTTACTGACTGGTTTGAAGACAATAGCATTAGCATCTCCTAATATTTCTGCTGCTAACTTCCGTGCTATGTCTATTTCTAAGCCTACTAAGTTTCCTTCCTTATCCCTAAAACCTAAAGGGCGTAAATTATCTTTTACCGCAACAATGAGCTGTCCTCGCTGCTGAATTTCGTTTAATTCTGCTGCTTTAGTGGGAAATGGAGTAATTAGCTTAATAATAATCGTAATAGCTAGGGCTATAATTAGCCATCTTCGTTTCATATCGTATTTGAAAAGTAAGTAGTTGTGCAAAATTAATTTGATAGTTGAGATAGGGAGTAGAGACTAGGGAGTGTCGGAGACTAGGGAATATACAAATAATTCTGTAACGGTACTTAAAATATTGATCTACAGATTTATGCTTGTTAACCTAAGAATTTTGCAATTAATCCCATCATTCCCCCGATCAAAACTAGCCATGCGGTGTTAATTTTAAAGCGAAATGTCACTATGATACTAGTAATGGCAACTATTACAGTTAACCAGTCTATTAATGCACTACGAGTAAGAATATATACTGTTCCTGTCATTAAACCCAAGGATGCTGCATTAACTCCATCTAGAAAACCTCTTGTCCAAGGGGAATTACGTAATTTATTCACCCAGGGATTAATAATTAATATTAAGACAAAAGCAGGAAGAAAAATTCCGATGGTACCAGCGATCGCACCTGGAGTACCATTAAGTAAGTAGCCGATAAAAGTTGCAGTTGTAAATATTGGTCCTGGAGTAACTTGACCGATAGCTACTGCATCTAGGAGTTGTTGGGAGGTTAACCATTGATTACGCTCTACTAAATCTCTCTGGAGAAATGCCAGCAACACATAACCACTACCATAGAGAACTGAGCCTACTTTTAGAAAAAACCAGAAAATATTAGTAGTAGAGATAGAAAAAGTCGCAGCAGTACTTATTTGCCCAAAGATACCTGAAAGAGGTAATAATAAAGCTCTTTTATCTGGTTGATGCCAGAAGTTTTTGACCAGCATCACTGCTACACCAATGAGCAACAAAAAGAAGATTTCATTAGTACCCGAAAAAAAAGCTACAGTAGCAACCACTCCTGCGATAATAGTAGGGGTATCCTTGGCAGCCTTTTTGCCTAAATTCCACAGGGCTTTAAAAACAACGGCAATAATCACTGGTTTAATCCCGTACAGCAGCCACTCTACTTGGGGTAAAGTCTGATAACGAACATAAATAGCAGCCAAAATCCAGACGGTCATCATTGCAGGAAAAATAAAGCAAGAGCCAGCAATAATTAGTCCCCGCCATCCTGCTTGCTCATAACCAATGTGAATCACCAATTCTGTAGAATTAGGACCAGGAATGAGACTAGTAATACCCATCAAGTCAAGTAACTTTTCCCGACTCATCCACTTGCGTCGCTGTACCACTTCATCATCCATCATGCCAATATGAGCAGCAGGACCCCCAAATGCGATGGCACCTAGGCGCAAAAATACCACTGCTAATTCTTGGAGTCGTTTTACTTGTTCTTGGGAAGATAGTTGGCTAAAAGGAATACTCTCTGATTGTGTTTTAATTTCCTGCATAAAACTCTGGCATAAATTTGATTAATCTTGGCAAAATTGAATACTGCACTGAATTGAAAATAGGTGTATTTCAGAAGACATTGACTTGATCTAATAAATTCTGCTTCCAAGACAGTAGAATAGCAGATAAATTCAGATGAAAAAGCTAGATTGATTATGAATTTGCCACTCTCTCAATTCGGTCAACAAATGTCCCAACTGACAGGTGTTCGGGCAATTATGAAAGATATTATTGAGACATTGAGAAGCAGTGCAGGAAAAGAATTTATTAATCTTAGTGCGGGAAATCCTGTAATCTTACCTGAAGTAGAACAGTTATGGCGAGACTGTACCGCAGATTTATTAGCGAGTAAAGAATATGGTGAAGTGGTGTGTCGTTATGGCTCTTCTCAAGGATATGCACCCCTGATCGAAGCGATAGTAAAAGACTTTAACAGTCGTTATGGATTAAACTTAAGCGATCGCAATATTTTAATTACTCCAGGCTCTCAGTCTCTCTATTTCTATGGTGCAAATTCTTTTGGAGGATACACTACAGAAGGAAAATTAAGACAGATTGTATTACCCTTAAGTCCCGACTATACAGGATATGGGGGAGTTAGTCTAACCCCAGAAGCGTTGGTAGCTTACAAACCTACATTAGATATAGATACAGCAAACCATCGTTTTAAATATCGTCCCGATTTTAGTCAACTACAGATTACAAAGGAAACAGGATGTGTAATTTTTTCTCGCCCTTGTAATCCTACTGGTAATGTTTTGAGCGATGATGAAGTAAGTAAAATCACTTCTTTAGCTAGAGCTTATGATATCCCCGTCTTAATCGACTCTGCTTACGCACCTCCTTTTCCTGCTCTCAACTTTACTCCCATGACTCCACAGTTTGGAGATAATATTATTCACTGCATGAGTTTATCTAAAGTAGGTTTACCAGGAGAAAGAATCGGTATTGCTATCGGCGAGCCAAAGTTTATTAATATTTTAGAATCCTTCCAGACTAATGCTGCTATTCATTCTTCTCGCTACGGACAGGCGATCGCAGCTAGGGCAATAAATTCAGGAAGATTAGCGGAAATTGCTATTAATATTATTCGTCCTCACTATCAGAAAAAATTGGAAATTTTAGCTACAACTTTAGATGCTCAAATGCCAAAAAATTGTGCTTGGTTTTTACATCAAGGAGAAGGAGCAATCTTTGCTTGGTTGTGGTTACAAGATTTACCAGTGACAGATTGGGAATTTTATCAAGAATTAAAACAAGTAGGAGTTATAGTTGTTCCTGGTAGTACCTTTTTCCCTGGTTTAAGAGAAGATTGGGAACATAAAAAACAATGTCTTCGTATTAGTTTAACCGCAACAGAATCCGCAATTGCCCAAGCCATGAAACGTCTAGCAAAAGCAATCAGTAATTAGGATTCAGGGGTCAGGGGTCAGGAGTCAGGGGTCAGGGGTAATGGGTCAGGGGTAATGGGGAATAGTGATTGGGGATTGGGGATTGGGGAATTGGGGATTGTTAACAACTAACAACTAACCACTAACCACTAACAACTAACCACTAACCACTAACAACTAACCACTAACAACTAACCACTAACAATTAACCACTAACAATTAATAAATGGAAAAGGAACAAGATTGGATAGAAATTGGGACAATAGTAGCCCCTCAAGGATTACGAGGGGAGATGAGAGTTTATCCCGATTCCGATTTTCCTGAGAGATTTCTTGAGCCAGGAATCAGATGGTTACAACACCCAGAAACAGGGGAAATAGAAGAAGTAGAATTACTGGGAGGGCGTTATCTTTCTGGGAAAAACCTTTATGTAATAGCTATAGAAGGAGTAGAATATCGAGATGAAGCAGAAGCTTTAAGGGATTATAAAATATTAGTAAAATTCAGCGATCGCCCTGAATTAGAGGAAGACGAATATCATGTTTCAGATTTAATGAATTTAGAAGTATTTAATCAGCAAACAGGAGAAAAGCTCGGGATAGTAACTAATCTTTTTTATGCAGGTAATGACTTACTAGAAGTAACTCTAGACAAGCAACCCACTATCGAACCTACTCCCACTCCCGATTTATCTAAAATTAGTAGAAGAAGCAAACGCAGGAAAGTTAAAACGCTAGAGCCAAAACCAGCGACAATTTTAATTCCTTTTGTGAAAGAGATTGTTCCTATTATAGATATGGATAATGGCAAAATTGAAATCAATCCTCCTGATGGATTATTAGATATTAATGAAAATTAAACTGATATTACAATATAACCTTTAAAGATAAATTACCTGTCATGGAAGAATTGTTAGAGCTGAAGCAATTATTATTGAAAGGAGATATCAAGGGTTCTCTTGCGCTAGTAGAAGATTTAGAAGAAATGGGTCGAAAAGCAATTGTAGATAAAATTCGCAGCTATGCAATTATTCTTCTTCTACATCTAATCAAACAGCAAGCAGAAAATAGAACTACTAAATCTTGGGATGTTTCTATTCGCAATTCTACCCGTGAGATTATTAATACCAATAAGCGGCGTAAAGCTGGTGGATATTACTTATCTAAAGAAGAGTTAGAAGAGATCTTAGTAATAGCTTATCCCAACGCGATCGATTCAGCATCCTTAGAAGTAGCTGAAGGGCGTTATGAACCAGAGGAATTAGCAGCAATGATAGACAAAGAAGCAATCATTACCTGTGCTTTATCAAAAATATATAACTAAAAGAAGTTTATTTTTCTTGTTGGCTTTGTCTCGCAGTTTCTATAGCTGCAAAATTTGCCTCACTCCATTCTGCTAACATTGCCAGAGGTTCAATTAAAGTTTCTCCTAGAGGAGTTAAAGAATATTCTACTTGTGGTGGTGCTACAGGATAGACTTTACGTTCGACTAAGCCATTTTTTATTAATCGACGGAGAGTTTGAGTTAAAACTTTTTGGGAAATACCTTCGATTTTGCGTTCTAACTGTTTGTAACGTCTAGGCTTATAAGCAAGACAATAGAGAACAATGACGCTCTATTTATTAGCAATAATGTCTAAAATCTGCTGCGTAGGACAGTTAAGAGTAAAAATTTCTGGTTCAAGGCGATTACGAATTAGTTTACGCACCATTTGGTATGTATCTTACTTTTAAGTACCTTCTTGATTAAATACCCGAGTTGGTTCATGATACCAGCAAACGTCTAAAGTACCAGCCGACGCAATTCGTCAAAATCCTGGTGGGAAAAGAGCCTTATATTGTTCGCTCCAATCCCACCGAGGGAATGGATTTAGTCAAACAATATTTAGAATCCCATCTTACATAAAGTAATTACTTTAACGACAAAACTAGAAACTAAGCTATGAATTCTGACTTTAATCTTTTTTCCTCTGTGAAATTAGGAAACTATACTTTACCAAATCGAATGGTGATGGCTCCGATGACTCGCTTGCGAGCCAATGGTACAATTCCGACAGAATTAATGGGGACTTATTACGCTCAAAGAGCATCAGCAGGTTTAATTATTACCGAGTGTACTATGGTTTCACCTCTCAGTAATGGTTATATGAACTGTCCTGGGATTTATTCTCCTGAACAGATTGAAGGCTGGAAATTGGTAACTGAAGCAGTACACAATAAAGGAGGAAAAATCTTTTTACAATTGTGGCACAGTGGTAGAGTTGCTCATAGTGCTTTACTTGATGGAGAATTACCTGTTGCGCCAAGTGCTATTGCTGGTCAAGGACAACTTCATACTACTATCGGAAAGGTTGATTTAGAAACTCCTCGTGCTTTGGAAACTAAGGAAATTCCTGAAATTGTGGAGCAGTTTCGTCAAGGAGCAACAAATGCGATGTTAGCTGGCTTTGATGGGGTAGAATTACATGGAGCATTTGGTTATCTCATCGACCAGTTTTTGCAAGATGGTTCAAATCAACGCACTGATAAGTATGGTGGCACAATTCCTAACCGCGCTCGTTTTTTGTTGGAAGTAGTAGCAGCAGTCACCGATGTTTCGGGAGGAAACTGTGTAGGGATTAAACTTTCTCCTAGCAATACTTTTTATGGGATGTATGATTCTGACCCTCTAGCTACATTCAGCTATGTTATGAAGGCTCTAAATGATTTTAATCTGGCTTATGTTCATCTAATGGAAGCTAATGCTATAGATTTGGCTAACCGCGATGTTATTAACCTCGTGCTTCCTGTATTTCGCGATATTTACCAAGGAACAATCATCACTAATGGGGATTATGACAAACAAAAAGGGAATACAGTAATTGCTGCTGGTGATGCAGAGTTAGTTTCTTATGGTAAGTTGTTTCTGGCTAATCCCGATCTACCCAAGCGTTTTGCTGTTGATGCAGAATTAAACCAACCCAATCCGAAAACTTTTTATGGTAGAGGAGATCGGGATGCAACAGTAGGATATACAGATTATCCTTTTCTAGAAACCACATCATAAATATCCCCTAGTTAATGGCGATGGGGAATGTAAGAAATGACAACTAATTCTAATTCCCCAAGCTTTGAATCGATACTTAAATTAGTTCAAGTTAGTCTCCAATCTTCTTTAGATTCTAGTTATTTGTTACAAGACATTTCTTTGGAATTGTATCAAAGAGATAAATTAGCTATTGTAGGTGCTTCTGGTGCGGGTAAAACTTCTTTATTGCGTCTGTTGAATCGTCTGATTTCTCCTACAGAGGGAAAGATTTACTTTGCAGCAATTCCATTCTCAGAGTATTCACCAGTAAAACTACGTCAGCACATTGTTTTAGTATCCCAAGAGCCTAAATTATTGGGGATGACGGTAAAAGAAGCTTTGGCTTATCCTTTAAAGTTACAACAATTACCAGAAAACCAAATTCGTCAACGGATCGAGACACGGAGTAAGGCGTTACGAATTCCTGAAGCTTGGTTTAACCGCAATGAATTACAGCTATCTCTGGGACAAAGACAATTAGTTGCGATCGCCCGTGCTTTAGTTATGCAACCAAAAATCCTGCTTTTGGATGAACCAACATCCGCTTTAGATATCGGTACTGCTACTCATGTTCTCAATACTCTGAGTAATTTAGAAGCAGAAACTACAATCGTGATGGTCACTCATCAACTAGAGTTAGTAGAAAAGTTTGCTAGTCGTATTTTATATCTGCAACAAGGAAAACTCTTACAAGATATTCCAGCGAATACGGCTAATTGGCAATTAATCAGAGACAAAATTTTACAGGTTGAAACAGATATGGCTGAAGAATGGTGAAATAGTGATTCTTGTTGGAATTAATTACAGTAGGGAGACTGGGGAAACTGGGGGGAAGTCGGGGGACTGGGGAATTGGGGAATTGGGGAAGTAAGACTTATTACTTATTACTTCTGAGTCCTTCATCTTTGAGGATATAACGATCGCAACTTCTCAGCAATTACAGCCTGGAGTTAGCCAAAATCCGCCTAAAGTTTTGATACAGTCATAAAATAGATTGTGAGTAAAATTTCTTAATATCAATAAGTAAAAGCAATATGGGACTCATTGTTACTGGTAAATCATTTATTCGTGACCTAGAAAAATTCGGTGCTTTAGGGGTATATGTCCCTTTAGAAGGGGGAATTGAAGGGCGTTATCAAAGGCGCGTAAGGGCTGCTGGCTACCAGACGATTAATATAACTGCTAGAGGTTTGGGTGATATAGCTGCTTATCTTACTACAGTACACGGGGTTCGTCCTCCTCACTTGGGTAAGAAAACCATTGGTCAAGATGCAGCAGTTGGTGATGTTTATTTTGTCCCTCCTATTGCTACCTATGAGTTAGAAACTCTACCAGCTAACTCTAAAGGATTAGTTTTGTGGATTATAGAAGGACATATTTTATCTCGTCAGGAAAAAGAATATCTGATCAACTTACCCAAAACCGAACCTCGAATTAAAGTAGTATTAGAAGTGGGTGGCGATCGCTATATTCATTGGGAATCCTTAGAAAATACCCTAGTTGCAGCCTAAAATAAGAAGTAGCTGAACAGCAAGTTAAAGGTATTACGGGCTATGGGAGAAATGGATGACCTATTAAAAGAGATCAAAGCAGAATTTAGTCCTGATAAAAAATCTCAATCAAAAAAGGAACAAGAAACGAGGAATGAAGACAAAAGAAACTTCCTTACTCCTTTGGTCAATTCATCTCCCAACAAAGTTAGCCCTTCCTCATCATCACCATCTAGTATGGCATCAGCTTCTTCTAGCAGTCCTTTAGATAGTCTCATTGCAGATGTAAAACAAGAATTTGAGTCAGGGAAAACTCCACCATCATTGAAATCCCACAACTATCTCCATGAGTCTCAAACTTCTAGCCCAAGTAGTAATAGCAATCTGATCAAAGAATTACAGCTAGAATACCAAGAACAAGAAAGAATCAAACAACAACAGCAGCAACAAGAAAAACAGCGTCGCCAAGAAGCTTTAAAACGAAAAGCACAACAGTGGTTAAAGAATTTAGATCCCCATACCGATGAAGGGTTATGGTTTGAGGAATTTTCCTATTCTTATGATTCCAAACTAGCAGCAGCGATCGATTATTTAGCAGCGATGGAAAGCTAAGAGACTGTTTTTCCAAACAAGATCAAAAATAACCAGTATGACTTACACCATCGATATTAAAGCCCTTGCCGATCCTATCAGCGATCGCCAATTCCAACTGCTATGCGTTCAAAACCCAGAGCTAAAATTTGAAACTGATGCTGAGGGAAAATTAATCGTAATGTCGCCAACAGGTAGTGAAACTGGACAAAAGAATGCAGATTTAATTTATCAGATTCAACATTGGAATATTCAATCGGGTAAACCAGGAAAAGTATTTGATTCTTCTACAGGCTTTAATTTACCTAACGGTGCTAAACGCTCTCCTGATGTCAGTTGGCTCCCAAACACTCGCTGGAATTCTCTAACCAAAAAACAAAAACGTGGCTTTGCTCCCATTGCTCCTGATTTTGTCATTGAGTTAATGTCTCCCACTGATAACTTGTCGGATGTCCAGCAAAAAATGGAAGAATATATGAGTTGTGGGGTGAGATTGGGTTGGCTAATTAATCCTGATGAAAGGAGAGTGGAAATTTATCGCTTGGGACAAGAAAAAGAAGTACTAGATAATCCTAGTAATTTATCTGGAGAAGATATTTTACCGAATTTAATGGTAAATTTATCTGATATTTTTGACTGAAATCAAAATACTGGGGAATTCTTTGGAAGTTAGTTAATACTAAGATTTTCGCTGTTGGGAGTCTTCCCACTTGCAAGATATAGTCATTTCAATTAAGTTTGAGACAAAGCATTCTTCCTATCACAAGTCTTTGAAGAAAAAAGTGTTTCATTTTTATTTGAAATGACTATAAATTACATTCTTCCATACTGTGAGACAATCTGTTAGACAGGTGGAAAGGTTGATTACTTATTTTTGACACTCTCCGCACTCTTTTGTCACGGAGATTCTTAAGACATAAGAATCCTTAAGGGGTTAGCCAAAAACCCGCTACTCTCTCGCCCACCCCTTCCAACCTTCCCCTACAGGGGAAGACCATATGTTCTCTCCTTTCAGGAGAGATTAAGAGAGGTGGGTCTGAGCATACTTTTGTTGTTTACCTATCGTTAGCTATGTTTATCAATTTTGTTTCGCTCGTCTTGGTGCGCGTTCCCTTGCGGATCAAAGATTCCGCGGGGTCGCACCGCAATCTGAAAGCTTTGTCTGCAAAGGCTAGGTCTGGAGTGCGTAACACCGAGTTTGGGTTTTCCCGCAACTACCTTTTAACCAGAGTGTCCATGTACAGGGAGTCTCACCCGCAATTCGTGATGTCTTCGCGACTTGCTAACTAATTGTAGTTTATCATATTTCGCGGACAGTTAAAACTGTCTCCACGATTGTTCCTCCGCGAGCTAAAGCTGCGCGGTTTCCCAAATACGTATCATCATGATTACTATCGCTTTACCCAAAGGCGCACTTCTTAAAGACACTATTGAATTATTCAAGCAGGTAGGTTTAGATTTTAGTCTGTTTCTCGATAAAAGCAATCGTCAATTACAAATTACTGACCCTACTAATACCGCTAAAGCTTTGTTGGTAAGAGCGCAGGATGTTCCTGTATATGTGGAATATGGTCAAGCACAATTGGGTGTTGTGGGTTATGATGTTTTGCGGGAAAAACAGCCCAATGTGGCAAATGTGACCGATTTGAAGTTTGGTTATTGTAGGTTGTCTGTAGCTGTCCCGAAATCAAGTTCTTACAGGCGATCGCAAGAGTTACCGCCTCATGGTAGAGTAGCATCTAAGTTTGTTAATTGTGCTAAAGAGCATTTTCGCAGTATTGATTTACCTGTGGAGATTGTACCGTTATCAGGTTCAGTAGAATTAGGACCTATTACGGGAATGTCAGAAGCGATAGTAGATTTAGTTTCTACAGGGCGCACTCTGAAAGAGAATGGCTTGCTCGAAATTGAGGTACTCTATGAAAGCACTGCGAGATTAATCGCCCATCCCTTAAGTTATCGTCTGAAGCGAGATAATATAGATGATTTGGTGGCTAAATTGCATGGCTTAGTTAGGGAATAGGGATAAATTATGAGGGATAAATTATGAGGGATGAGGTCAGGGGTCAGAGAGAAATTAGTAATTACTAATCCTATATAAAAATTAGAAAGAGCGAAATTAGTAATTATTATTGGTCAGAGGTATTTATCCTCCTTCATCCTTAATCCTTCATCCCTCATCCTTGGTAATAGGTGGTTAAATGAAAATTGCGATCGCAACTTCGGGATTTCTCCATGTGGTGGATGGAGTATCAATAAGTGTATTTAATCGCTTGCAACAACTTAACTAACTATATTGAATATGTTGAGGACTATTTTCCTTTACCAAAAATCGGGATCTGGCTCATCCAAAAGTTTTTTCAGTGGTTTTTTTCCCGTGTCTATAATGCTTATGACTGTACTTTAGTCGCAACGAAGGTAACTCAGGAAAAGGTTGCAAAAATTGGGATTCAAAATAGTATAAGAGCCGATCTGTTGGGAGTCGATCTAAAAAAGTTTACTGCTGTTTCATCTCAAAACAATTTTTTTGGCGATCGCTACAAGCTTATGGATATAGAAGACAAAATCAAAATAGTTTTTATTGGTCGCTTGACTCCTGATAAAGGTTGGAAATTTACCCTAAATTCTTTTACTCAAATGGTTGCTAATCCTAATTTACCGCAACTCGATCTTACTAAAACAGCCACGATCGTAGTAGGAGAAGGAGACATGAAACAGCAAATTCAACAAGTGTTAGGAAACATTATGCCTCACTTATACTGTCTCGGTAGAATTACCCCTGATGATATTCCCCCCTTGCTAGTTAATAGTGATTTTCTGGTAACAGCATCAGAAAAAGAAACCACAGGATTAACTATTTTAGAAGCGGGTGCTGCGGGAATTCCTGCGATCGCTCCTCGAAAGGGTGGAGTTATTGATAATATTCAAGATGGTACAATGGGATATCTTTACACGCCGAAAGACATAAAGGATTTTTTAAGCAAACTTCAGTCATTAATAGATAATCCTAGTCTTGGTTCTAATATGGGAATTCAAGCTAAACAATATGTTAGTAAGTACAGTTGGGAACAAACAACAGATAATTTACTGCAAATTTGGTCAGCAGAGATTACTAAGAAGCCATGATTTGATATGATTGCTTATATGAATTATTGGCTATTTCAAGGAAATCCTACTTTTTACAGACTATTAGATGCTATTGGCGACCTAAACGAAATGTTTTGGTTAGTCACTCGCTATAGTAAACAAATTCAAGTAGGAGACGGGGTTTTAATCTGGATGTCTGGACAAGATGCAGGTATCTACGCTGTTGCAGAAGTAATCGAAGCTCCCAAGATTTTAACAGAATTACCAGAAGCCGACTACTGGCTAGACAGTAAACGCTTTCGCCAAGATAAACCCCATGTCAAAATTCGTTTTCTGCGTAAATTACTGGGTCAACCATTAAGAAGATTGGAACTGAAATACGATCAAATACTAAAAGATTTATTAGTGATTCGTGTTCCCAACAGTACTAACTTTAAGGTGACTCCCGAACAATGGCAAAGAATTTACCAGTTTAAAGGTTAAGCAGAATCTTGACCACATCAAAGTGGGAAATTTGCTTACTGTCAATGTTTCTTTTAACTAGACTGGGATTAGAAATGTAGCGTTTTATCCAGGGAAAAAAGCGATCGAGAAAGATTAAAATCCAAATAGAGAAGGCTTTTTATCTGTTTTTAGCGGAAAACAAATCCGCGTTCAGCTTTATGGGCAACAAAGAGTTCCATATTTTTTTGTAGCCAGCTAAAGAATTTGTAAGAAATACCTGTTAACAAAGCTTCTAAAGTTTCAGCAAAAGTCGTTAAAGATTTATTAGCATAACGCTTTCTCAGTCCGCCCATTAATTGCTCATAAATAATGAAAGTATAAGCAGTAAATACTAAAACGAAGTGGCGAATTAGACTTTCTTTATCATTTGATATAATTGGTTAAGTGTAGTTCAGACCCGTCGCTTTCAGAGTCGTTCTGTGATAGATTTTTTTCAACAGGCTTTGATGGCTATCATTTCCATTGACGATCACTCTTCTTTAATTCCTCAATTTGATACCTGAATCCTTACACCAAGCTACTTATATCTTTTAAAAATCATTATGGTTAAAATTGCTCACATAATTAATCCAGTAAAGATTAAAAAAAATTCTGATTTATATGTTGCACAACCCATCACCTTTAAAACTATGCAGACAGCACAGGAGTTGGCAAAGCAAAATGATATTACGGTCGAACTATATTCTGCTCAATTTCCTGAAGACCATGAAATTATTCCTAATTATTTACAAAAAACACCTGACTTAACTCGTTCCATACTAGATGTAAGAGCTTTTAAAAATTCAAGAAAGCTTCCTCTGATTAAAGACATTCTAGATAGTTTATATAGTTCAACAGATGCAGATTATCTTATCTATACTAATGTTGACATAGCAGTTCTGCCTCATTTTTATATGTCTGTGGCAGAAATTATTAATCAAGGATACGATGCATTTATTGTTAATAGGCGTACCATAGGAAGTTATGATAAAATAAAGAAAATACCTCTAATGTATTCCAAGATTGGCGGAAGCCATGCTGGTTATGATTGTTTTATTTTCAGGCGTGATGCCTATCCTAAATATGTTTTAAATAATGTTTTTATTGGCTCTATACCTATTGGTTATGCCCTTGGCGTAAACTTAATTTGTAATTCTCAAAACTTTAAATTATTTACCGCATTACATTTAACTTTTCATCTAGGTAGCGATGGTAGTTGGAAACAAAAAGGATTAGAAGATTATTTAGAGTTTAATATTGCTGAAACTGATAAAATTTATCAGCACTATTTGGATAATAAAGTTTTGAAAAATCATCAGATTACTGGGAGATATTTAAGACTATTTAGTAACATTAACTCCAGCAAAAGTAATTCAACTTTTTTCAATAAGTTACAGTTGAGCAGAAATTGGTTGGCGATGGAAATGTATTATAAGCTTGATGGTCTATCTGACAGGATAATTAATTTTGGAAAAAAACTTAAATCAGATCTTACATAATAGCCAGTGCAAAGCGCGATTTAAGGTTGTGTCGCAAAAAATCAAAGTAGTAGCGTAGTATAATGAGAGCTAGTTTTATTCTGTCAACTTAACTCTTTTAAATAAGCTCTCAACAACCTTTTAAGTGGCGACATTTTCAAAAAGATGTGATTTTACTCAATGTTCGTTGGTATCTAAAATATCCTTTGAGTTATCGTAATCTCTAAGCCATGATGTTAGAAAGAGGGTTGAAAGTTGACCACTCTACTATTGGTCGTTGGGTTTTAACTTATTCTCCTCAAATAGACCAAAGAACTCAAGGATGTTTTAGCAGAAAAGAAATTTATCGATTCTCTCTTTGGGATTGCTGTCTAAAAAATCAGATTAATACAGGCTTATTCTGTCTTTTAAAACTTTTTGCGACACAACCAATAATTTTTCAAGACGAGAGCAATTTGACAACGGTGACAAATAATTTGTCAATCGACAGTTAATGTACAGTAACTAATTATTTGTCGTCTTAACAAAATATTGTCATCTAAGATTTAGTACTCTTCAATCACTGCAAACAAAAGACTTTAGCTAAATTATCTTGATTATATCGCTTCAAAACCTCATCTAGCTTAATTAACAAATTAGATGACATTTTCCATATTTATAACAAAATAAGTGTCACTTTCTTGAAAGCAAGTATTCTGAGCTTTTTAACCTTTATTAACAAATTGTTTGTCATTTTGATTGTAAAATACTTATATGTTCTAATTAAATATAATTGTAGAAAATGCTAGATTCTACGGATGAAAATAGCCTTCAAATAGAGTGACAAACAAATGAAGTTGTTACAGAACTCGATGAAGAAGCACAGCTAAAACTAGAGGTGATTCAAACTCTTCTAAAACCATGCGGTCTGCCGAAGGCAGGCACTGCGTGATCGCGCTACCTATGGAAAAAGACTAAAGGAAGCAGCCGATAAACTGGGGAAATCTAAAAGAACAGTACAGAGATTGGTTAAGAAATGGGAAAAAGAGGGTTTAGCTGCACTCACTCAAACTAAACGTGCGGATAAAGGAAGTCATAGAATTGATGGTGAATTAGAGAAATTTATCCTCAAAACTTACCAGGATGGCAATAAAGGGAGTAAGAGAATTACACCCAAGCAAGTTTATTTGAGAACTAAAGTTAAAGTTCAAGAGTTAGGTGTCAAAGCCCCTTCTCACATGACCGTGTATCGAGTTTTGAAACCATTAATAGATAAGAAAAAACAAGCCAAAAGTATTCGTTCTCCTGGCTGGCGAGGCACACAGCTATCAGTTAAAACTCGTGCAGGACAAGATTTATCAGTAGAGTACAGCAATCATGTTTGGCAATGTGACCATACCCGCGCCGATGTATTGCTAGTAGATAAGTATGGTGAACTTCTAAGTCGTCCTTGGCTTACAACCGTTATCGATACTTATTCTCGTTGCATTATGGGTATTAATTTGGGTTTTGATGCTCCTAGTTCTCAGATAGTAGCTTTAGCCTTACGTCATGCTATTTTGCCCAAGCATTATGGCGCAGAATATGAACTACACGAAGAATGGGGAACTTATGGTTTACCACAACATTTTTATACCGATGGCGGTAAAGATTTTCGTTCCAATCATTTGAATCAGATTGGGGTGCAGTTAGGTTTTATTTGCCATTTGCGCGATCGCCCTAGTGAGGGAGGAATTGTTGAGCGTCCTTTTAAAACCTTGAATACTGAGTTATTTTCTACTTTACCAGGATATACAGGTTCTAATGTACAGGAGCGTCCAGAAGATGCAGAAAAAGAAGCTTGTCTTACTTTACGAGATTTAGAAAAGCAGATTGTTCGCTACATCGTAGATAATTACAATCAACGTCTCGATGCGCGGATGGGAGATCAAACTAGATTTCAAAGATGGGAGTCGGGTTTAGGAAGGAGCAAAAAATTAAAATACCAGCCTTCATCAGTTAGCCGTAGGAGCTATGAAGTCAAATGAATTAGTTTAAAGGCTGGTATTTTAATAAAGCGCAAGTCCCTTAATTGCTGCACCAGAAGTACTTTCTATCAGGGATTTGGATATCTGCTTAATGAAGCAAGCCAGACGCAGAATACAGAGAGGTGGTTATATCCAGTTTGAAAATCTTATGTATCGTGGTGAGTATTTAGCTGGCTATTCAGGTGAGACAGTTATTCTGCGGTATGAACCGAGAGATATTACAGAAGTTTTAGTTTATCGGAAAGAAGGTAATAAAGAGGTATTTCTAGCGCGGGCTTTTGCTCAAGATTTAGAAACTGAAACCATTGCTTTAGATGAAGCTAAAGCTAGTAGTCGTAAAGTGCGAGAAGCAGGAAAAACTATTAGCAATCGCTCGATTTTGAATGAAATACGCGCCCCGCGAAGCGGATCTCTTCGAGATCGCGATTTATTCACTTCTTCAGAAAAGAAAACTCGTAAGGAAAGACAGAAAGAAGAACAGGCAGAATTACTAACACAGCAAAAATTTAGTCAGACACTGGCTGTGGATGAGGTTGAACAAGATGAGGAAGTAGTACTAGTAAGTGGAGAAATCCCCAAAGTAGAAGTATTGGATTACGAAGATTTATTAGATGATTATGGGTTTTAAATTATGACTGCACCAAATGCCAAGGAAGTAGCACAGCAACTAGGAAATATAGAATTACCTAGCGATAAGCTACAAGCAGAAATCAAGCGTTTAAACAAGAAGAATATAGTTACCTTGAAGCAGGTAGAAGTTCTACACAAATGGTTAGAGGGAAAAAGACAAGCAAAACAGTCATGTAGGGTAGTAGGAGAATCTAGAACTGGTAAAACTATTGCTTGTAATTCCTATCGCTTAAGACACAAGCCAATTCAAGAAACAGGAAAACCACCAATTGTACCAGTAGTGTATATTCAAATTCCTCAAGAGTGTGGAGCAAAGGATTTATTTAAGGCGATTATCGAGCATCTCAAATATCAAATGACTAAAGGTACTGTGGCAGAGATTAGAGATCGGATGCTTAAAGTTCTCGAAAAATGCGGTGTAGAGATGCTGATTATTGATGAGGCGGATCGTTTAAAACCAAAGACTTTTGCTGAAGTAAGGGATATTTTTGACAAGCTCAACATTGCTGTGGTTTTGGTAGGGACAGATCGTTTGGATGCGGTTATTAAAAAAGACGAACAAGTCTACAATCGCTTTCGTGCTTGTCATCGTTTTGGTAAGTTGTCAGGAAATGATTTTGCTGAGGCTGTAACCATTTGGGAGCGAGACATTTTACGATTACCTGTCCCATCTAATCTCACTGGCAAAAGAATGATGAAGGTACTGGGAGAAGCAACAGGAGGTTATATAGGCTTATTGGATATGGTATTGCGAGAAGCTGGAATTAGAGCTTTGAAAAAAGGTTTATCGAAAATCGATCTGGCAACGTTGAAAGAAGTAGCGGGGGAATACAAATGATGGAAGTCGAGGAAATCCAACCTTGGTGGTTTCTGGTTGAGCCATTAGAGGGAGAGAGTATTAGTCATTATTTAGGTAGATTTAGGAGGGCGAATGAATTAAGTCCGACTCAGTTAGGAAAGATTAGCGGTTTGGGTGCTGTTATTGGGCGTTGGGAGAAGTTTCGTTTTAATCCGCCTCCGAATCCAGAACAGTTGGAGGCTTTGGCAAAAGTAGTAGGATTAGAAGCAGATCGATTAGCTCAGATGTTGCCATCCAAGGGCGTTGAGATGAAGTTAAGTCCAATTCGCTTATGTGCTGCTTGTTATATTGAATCGCCTTGTCATCGGATGGAATGGCAATTCAAGCAGACAGATAGATGTCACAAGCATCAATTGAGATTGTTGTCAGAATGTCCAAATTGTAAGGCAAGATTCCAAATTCCAGCGTTATGGGTTGATGGTTGGTGTCAAAGATGTTTTTTGTTTTTTTCTGAGATGGTTAAATGTCAGAAACCTAACAATAGCTAAGATTTACACTAATCCTTCACTACAAATAATCATCGGAATAGGTTGATATTTTAATTCCGATTTTTGATGATCCCTCAATTTATGCAGATCGTGTTGATTATAAATTTGTACTAGATAAGTAAATAAGTCTTCTCCTGTTGTTCCATTACGCCGTAGAGCATTTAATTCGCGACTAATGGCTTGGGGTAAATGATTACGAAATACAGGGACTAGAAGATTAATTAAGGTCTTTTGCGACTCATCTTCAGTAAAGTTGAACAAAGTTCTTAATTCTCGCAGAATATATCTTTGTCCTTGGGTTAAATTTGAACTGTAGTCCCGTTCTGCTTGACGATGTTTTACCTCCTGAGCAAACTGTTTTTTAACCTTCATAACCATCGCATTATAGTTTTTAGGTAATTCAACTTTAGGAGTTGTAGGTTCGCATTTAATTGAACCCAGGATGTGAGAAACGTCTTCTGAGATAACCTTACCCTGCTCATCTATCAAATAAAGTTTTTGATAGTTTCTAATGTCTGGACGATTGGGGTCTGAGGCTTCACAAAAGATGTATGTACCAGATTTAGTAGGGAAGGAGCAAAAAATTAAAATACCAGCCTTCATCAGTTAGCCGTAGGAGCTATGAAGTCAAATGAATTAGTTTAAAGGCTGGTATTTTAATAAAGCGCAAGTCCCTAGAGTTTCTAGCCGAGCGAATACCATTGGGTAATTTAGCAATGCGATCATACTCTTCAGGATGCTCTTGTTTTAATTGCCTTAAAATCTCTTCAGCATCAGTAAGCTCGATTAATTCTTCAGTTTCATCAAAGAGGCTTAATTGAATATTTTCTGATTTTGATTGTTTGCCATAGATAGCATACATCGCTTCTTCGTTAAGCTGTTCGTTGCGATCTAAGATAGCTGCATCTTCGCCGATGGTGTCATGGATTTCTTGGATTCTATTTCTGAGTTTTTGCTGCAAACCCAAATTGCGTTCGATGCCCAATTCTGGCAGGAAATTAAAACCATAGATCGTTTCTTTTTCACTGCCTATACGGTCGATTCTGCCAAATCTTTGAATTAGCTTGACTGGATTCCAATGAAGATCGTAATTGATAATTAGATCGCCATCTTGCATATTCAAACCTTCTGCTAAAACATCAGTAGCAATTAGGGTATTGATTTCTGTTTCTCCTGCTTTAAACTGGTAATTCTGGTTAGCCTTGGGTGCAAATCTATTGACTAATTGAGCTTTGCTTTTACCACTGCTGCTGTAGATAACCTCTATGTCATCTTCACTATTATTGGGATTAAGATTTTGGTAGAGATATTTTGCTGTATCTTCATATTGAGTAAAAATAAGTCTTTTTTTGCCTTTTAAATCTGGCTTATCCAACCATTCTTTGAGAGTTTGCAACTTAGTATCTTGTTCTGGTGAGATTGGTTCGACTAAGGTGAGAATTTCTTGGAAAATTTCTACGTCATGCTGGATATGTTTTTTAAGCTTCTTAGCATTGAAATCTGCTATGTCGTATTTACCTGCTACTTGGTTTAGCTCATTGAGTAAATCTATTTCTTCGCCTTCTGGATTTTCTTGGGAAAGTAATTTCTGGGCTTCTTCTCCTGCGGGGACAATACCCGCATCCAAGGCAGTAAGAAAGTTTTGATGGATTACTAGTAGTTTCTGGACAGTGGTTTTAAAGGCGCATATGCTTGACTCAAAACGCTTAAAAAGTAAAACTCGTATTAATCCTCGGAGGTTAGAACCTGCTCTTTGTAGCGTTAAGTAAGGTTCTTTATTTTGCTTCTCTTTAATGACAAAATTCCACAGTCCATAACGAGCGTAACTAAGCTCATTTTTTAATAAATTACGTAGTTGTTTTTTGCGAGATTTACCTATGTGTGATCGCAATTGTTGATATAGTCCTTGATAGGTGTCTTCGATACTGTATTCAATGGTTTCTAATTCTCGTTTGGGAAAGAAGCGATGTTGACCCCCAACTAAAACATAGGCTTTACGTTTTCCTGTTTGATAATCTCGATAATCGTTACCTGACTCGATTACTTTTTGGTGGGTTTGAGCGTCATAGCCATAAAAACGAATGATTTGATTGCGAGTACGGCGAATTAGGACATGAGATAGTAAATCTCGTAAATTGCGATCGCCTTTTTCTACTCCACGGAAGTATTCTTTTAGATTGGGCGGATCGATAGGTAAATCGGTTAGATCATCTTGATGGAAAAGCTTGAGTTGATCATAAGAACTCTTGCAAAAGTTTTTTATGGTATGATGGTGAATTATTTTAATTTAATTTTTGCCGATAAAAATAATGGGAATTGAGAGATTTTTTGAGTGATTTTTAAAAAGGCGATCGCCAAAAATAAAAATTGAC
>JASJCP010000266.1 GCA_030065935.1 Xenococcaceae cyanobacterium MO_167.B27 | reverse complement strand
TCTTTGACCTATTCAGAGATTAATGAAATGATTTTAACAATTGTTTTATGTACTACTGAATTCACTCCAGACTTGGTACTACAGACTATGGAAACTATTCAGATATCTGATGTTACTGCGCTTGTCAAAAGAAGTCTTTGGTCAATCTATGCTCTCTAAAAGAAAAGTAGGTTTTTCGACGGACAAAAATTACATAAAAGTTGCATGAATTATTTGCGACCCGCTCCGCGGTTGCCTTCGGCACCGCATAATAGCAGGATCAACATCCTACCCCATTCCCCATTCCCCATTCCATAAAAAAAATAGCCTGTAATCACAGGCTAGAGCAAAATCAGAAATATCCAAATTCGATCACTAATGGGAAGTATCCAAGTCTGATTCTAATGACTGAGTTGACACTGTAATTGTTTCCTGGGGTAATTGCTGAGTAACCACAGCAGATTGTAATATAGGAGTAGTAGTGACAGAGTCATTAGCTAGAGTAAACAGAGGATTGGATAAGATACCAGCTAGAGAAGTGATGACGACTGAGACAACTAATCCTACTTGTAGAGGACGCATTCCTGGTAAATTCCAACGAATTTCAGGATAATTTTCAACGGCATCAGACATTTCACTGGGTTCTTTGACTACCATCATTTTTACTACACGGATGTAGTAGTAGATGGAGATAACGCTAGTAACTAGACCTAACAAGACTAAGCCATAAATTCCTGCTTGCCAACCAGCCCAAAATAGATAAATCTTGCCGAAAAATCCTGCTAATGGGGGAATTCCTCCCAGAGAAAGCAGACAAATACTTAATCCGAGAGTTAATAAAGGGTCTTTATGGTATAAGCCAGCATATTCTGAAATCTGATCTGTACCAGTACGTAGAGAAAAGAGAATGACGCAGGTAAAAGCTCCTAGGTTCATGAACAAATAGACTAACAGATAAAAAATCATGCTGGAATAACCTGTATCTGTACCAGCAATTAGACCAATGATCACAAAACCAGCTTGAGCAATGGAAGAATAAGCCAGCATCCGCTTCATGCTAGTTTGTGCTAAGGCTACTACATTACCCAATACCATACTGAGAATAGCCAGAGCAGTAAAGATAAAGTGCCATTGTTCTGTCAGAGGAGCAAAAGCGGTTACTAAAAGACGAATAGCAAGAGCAAAACCAGCAGCTTTAGACCCTACAGAAAGAAAGGCTACTACAGGAGTGGGAGAGCCTTCATATACGTCGGGAGTCCACTGATGGAAAGGAACAGCAGAGATTTTAAAGGCAATACCTGCAATAACGAATACTAAAGATATTGCTAGTCCGAGGGATTGAGTACCACTTACATCAGTAATATTAGCAGCGATCGCCATTAAGTTAGTTTTCCCTCCTGATAACCCATACAACAGGGATATACCATAAAGGAAAATTGCGGAACTAGAAGCCCCAATGAGCAAATACTTTAATGCTGCTTCATTGGAACGGGGATCGCGCTTCATATACCCAGTCATCAGGTAGGAAGAAATACTGAGCATTTCTAGGGAGATGAAAATAGTAACTAATTCATTCGCTCCAGAAAGAAACATCCCTCCCAAAGTCGCTGTGAGCATGATGCCGATAAATTCTGCAAGAGATGTTCCCGACTGTTGCACATAGCGAATCGACATGGGAATTGTCACCGCCGTAGAAAGGGCAATAATTCCACGGAAAACGATACTGAGGTTATCACTACTGAAAGACCCTAAAAACCCATCTGGTTCGGGTAAATCCCAAAGGAGACAGAGGTCTAAGACCGCAATTAATAAACCAGCGATCGCCACATAGGGCAACCAACGGGCAGAATTCCGTCCTGTAATCAAATCTCCGATTAAAATAACCATGAGGGTGATAATTACAATCCCTTCTGGCAAAATAGTTCCTGCATTTAGTTGACTGGCAATATTACTAGAAAAATCCATAGAGTTTATTAGAATTAGTAATCGTTAGTTCTGAATGGTTCAGTCTCCAGAATGTAAAAAAGCTTTACAAAGGATTGTACCCTGTAATTTATCTATTCCTTGACGCGATCTTGATTTTTAAGTTATCAGAGAAAAGGGAAGTATCAGGGTAAATCTCTAGTATGTTGAAATTAAACTCAGGTTAAGACCTAAGTGTTTTCTATGTGAGGGACGATAAATATAAACTCAGATATCATTCTTAATTTTAAGCAAACATTCTCTATTCTACTGCGTTAGTTACTTATCTATGTCAACTCTTGTTATTGTTGAATCTCCTACTAAAGCTCGTACCATCCGCAACTATTTACCTAGTAGTTATCAAGTAGAAGCTTCTATGGGTCATGTTCGCGATCTACCCTCGAAAGCGGATGAAATTCCTGATGCTTATAAAGATAAGCCGTGGAAAAATTTGGCAGTAGATGTTGATAATAACTTTGAACCAATCTATGTGATCCCTAAGACGAAAAAAAAGGTGGTTCAAGAAATTAAAGAGGCTCTCAAGCAAGCAGACGAGCTAATATTAGCCACAGATGAAGACCGAGAAGGAGAAAGTATTAGTTGGCATTTGCTGGAAATTCTTAAGCCGAAAGTTCCAGTCAAACGCATGGTGTTTCATGAAATTACCCGTGAAGCTATCCAAAAAGCTTTAACAGAATGTCGGGAAGTAAATCGAGATTTAGTTCACGCCCAAGAAACTCGTCGCATTCTCGACCGACTCTACGGTTATACTCTTTCCCCCCTATTGTGGAAGAAAATTAAACGGGGTTTATCTGCTGGAAGAGTACAATCGGTTGCAGTTCGGTTATTGGTTAATCGAGAAAGAGAGCGTCGCGCTTTTCAGTCTGGGGATTATTGGGATTTAAAAGCGATTTTAGAACACGATAAAGATTTATTTGAAGCCAAACTGATCAGCCTAGGAGGCAAAAAACTCGCTACAGGAGCAGATTTTGACCCGGATACAGGTAAAATTGCCCAGGGCAAAAATGTGATCTTACTCAATGAAGCAGAAGCTAACAGCCTCCGAGAAAGATTAATAGATAAAACCTGGACAGTGAGTAAAAGGGAAGAAAAACCCTCCAAACGCAAACCAGCCCCCCCCTTTACCACATCCACTCTCCAACAGGAATCTAACCGCAAATTAGGTATTTCTGCCCGTGAAACTATGAGTATCGCTCAAAAACTCTACGAACAGGGCTATATCACCTATATGCGTACTGATTCGGTTCATTTGTCTGATGAGGCGATCGCAGCAGCCCGCAGTTGTGTAGAACAAATGTATGGCAAAGAATATCTTAGCCCCCAGCCTCGTCAATACAGCACCAAAAGTAAGTCAGCCCAGGAAGCACACGAAGCAATCCGCCCTGCTGGTCAATCTTTCCGCACCCCCCGAGAAACAGGACTATCAGACAAACAATTTAAACTCTACGACCTCATCTGGAAGCGTACTGTAGCTTGTCAGATGGCAGAAGCCAGACTGACTCAAATTACCCTGAATATTGACGTAGAAGATGGGGTATTTCGTTCTTCTGGAAAGCGCATTGATTTTCCTGGCTTTTTCCGCGCCTATGTAGAAGGTTCAGATGACCCCGAAGCAGCATTAGATAGTCAAGAAGTCTTATTACCGCCCTTGGTAGTAGGAGATCATCCTGAGTGCCAAGAGTTAGAAGCATTAGGACACGAAACTCAACCCCCTGCTCGTTATACAGAAGCATCCCTAGTTAAAACTTTAGAAAGTGAGGGAGTAGGCAGACCTAGCACCTACGCTAGTATTATTGGAACGATTATTGATCGCGGTTATGTGCAGATGCGGAATAAAGCTTTAGTGCCTACCTTTACTGCTTTTGCTGTAACAAGTCTTTTAGAAGAACATTTCCCCGATCTAGTAGATTTGAGTTTTACTTCCAAAATGGAAAGGACTCTCGATGAAATTGCCCTGGGTAAAGCCAAATGGATTCCCTATCTCAAGAAATTTTATAAAGGGGAAACAGGGCTAGAAACTCAAGTTCAAGTTCAAGAAAATGAAATCGATCTAGATACAGCTAAAACCATTAACTTAGAAAACGTAGAGGCAAAAGTCCGTATCGGTAGATTTGGCCCTTACATTGAAGTGGAAAATGGTGAAGAAGCAGAACCCGTAAGGGCTTCTATCCCTGTGGATTTGACCCCCGCCGATCTCAGTCCTGAACAAATTGCCACAATTATTCGCCAGAAAATTGAAGGTCCTGATAAATTGGGACTCCATCCCGAAACAGGAGAACCAATCTATATCAAAACTGGTCCCTATGGTCCCTATGTGCAGTTAGGAGAAAAAACCGAGGAGAACAAGAAACCAAAACAAGTTTCTCTTCCCAAAGGAATTAAACAAGAAGAAGCCACAGTAGAAATGGCGGTAGGCTTACTTTCTCTCCCCCGTTTATTGGGAGAACATCCTGAAACAGGAGGGAAAATTAAAGCTGCTATTGGTCGTTTTGGTCCTTATGTGGTTCACGAATTCAAAGATGAGGAAGAGAAGAAACAGAAAAAAGACTATCGTTCTCTCAAAAAAGAAGATGATATCCTTACTATTGATTATGACCGCGCTATGGAACTGTTAGCACAACCTAAAAAGTCCCGTGCTGCTAGCAAGAAAAAACCGCTACGGGAGTTAGGAGAACATCCTGAAGATAAAGAACCAGTCAATATTTATAAAGGACCTTACGGAAACTACATCAAACACAATAAAGTTAATGTGGGTATTCCTGAAGGAGAAACAGTAGAGAGTATTACCCTGGAAGCTGCGATCGCACTTTTAGCAGATAAAGCAGCCACCAAGAAAACGAAAAGTAAAGCCAAAACAACTCGTAAAACTACCACTCGTAAAAAATCTACTGCTAAAAAGTCTGCTACTGCCAAAAAAAGTAAAAAGTAAAAAACCTACCTTACTTAGAAGTGGGCTACTCCCCTGTTGAGTAATAGACTAATGCCACTCTCTAATACCAATTGGAAGAAAAAATGCAACAGATAAATGTAGGCTGGGGCGATGCCCCGCCCTACCTTTGGATTGAATTTATCTGTAATATCAAAGCACTTTAAATATGCTATAAATCTAATTAGGCGATCGCTAATCTGAAAAAGCAACAAAGGCAAAAGAAATGACAGGAAAAGTTACAATAGAAATTATCTCTTGCGAGCGGGAAGACCCCCACGTCCCGTGGTGGGATGTTCGCTCTCGCGCGATAACTTATCGGTCACAACTTTACAATTTTGACATTCTATTTTGTTTCCCATAACGTTATGGGAAACAAATTGAGCTTTTAAATCTGTCTAATATACTATTTATAGATTTCGTTGACATCCTCTCGCACCTGAAGGAGCGAGATTCCTAGAACAAACAAAGTTGCTCGTAGGTGGTTGACGGTTCATCACAAACTGCTACTACTGTAGTCTTACACTTGCTCCCACGTCTGTTTATTGAGTCGGATTGCCCACCCGCCTCTCGATAGTTAATTAAATTAGTGGCAGCACAGATGTCTCTGTCGTGAACTGTATTGCAATACAGACAAGTCCATTCACGGACATCTAGTTCTTTTTTCCCTCCAGATTGCCCACAGCAAGAGCAAATTTGGGAACTAGGATACCACCTATCAACAATGATTAAATCTCTACCGTATT
>JASJCP010000084.1 GCA_030065935.1 Xenococcaceae cyanobacterium MO_167.B27 | reverse complement strand
ATCTGATTATTGTTCAAATCCAAAGCAATTCCAGAAGGATTATCTAATCCTGTTGTTACCAAATCAGTTACATTACTGCCGTCAAGATTAGCTCTTTGAATTTTATCCGTACCACGATCAGCCCAGTACATCTGATTATTGTTCAAATCTAAAGCAATTCCCCTTGGAATAGATAATCCTGTTGTTACCACGTCAGTTACGTTACTGCCGTCAAGATTAGCTCTTTGAATTTTATCCGTACCAAAATCAGTCCAGTATATCTGATTATTGTTCAAATCCAAAGCAATTCCAGAAGGATTATCTAATCCTGTTGTTACCAAATCAGTTACATTAGTGCCGTCAAGATTAGCTCTTTGAATTTTATTCGTACCACGATCAGTCCAATATATCTGGCTATTGTTCAAGTCCAAAGCAATTTCCCTTGGAACAGATAATCCTGTTGTTACCAAATCAGTTACATTAGTGCCGTCAAGATTAGCTCTTTGAATTTTATCTGTACCATTGTCAGCCCAATACATCTGACTTATTGCTTGTGCCTTAATTGGAGTTAATATAACTACAGCCATGCCAGCTGTAAATACACTGATCAAGAATTTGATTTGCACATTTTTAATTTTCATGTAACAAAAATGTAGTTAAAATTATTTAAGTGTCTTCTTAAAACTTTTTTAACTTGTCTCATGTCAGTCAACATCAGTATTTACACTATTTATGTTTTCCCGTATTTTCACTATTTTGATAGGTCTAGAACCAATCCCCACCTCGCTTTATCGTTGAAAATCGAGGTGTTAACGTAATACTGTTTAACGACATATCTTAATACTGGTCGATTTTATATAATGTTTTAATTGTATTAATTCATATTTTTCATATTTGGCTTGATTGTTCTTAATCACCTCTAAAACTTAATTACTGCTTTTGATATATTTCCTTAGATCTTATGTTACTTAAGATTAATAAGGGCGATATTTATTAAGTTTAATGATAAAGAATAACAAATAATATATGAAGAAAAATTTTGGATTTAGCGATTAAGTTTTATTTGCTGTTATCTTGGCTATAACACTTATATCTTGTGTTTCTATGTATAAAAACTATTGCATTGAAATAACGCCGAAATCCTACAAAATTGTCTCTTGTCAAGTATTTTAATAAATTATCTACCGATCGCGTCTCGCTTCTGACCTTCTCTGTAGTCCCCCCAGGATAAGTGGTAGTCCTTATTTTGATGAGTTATGGAAAAACACTCTTAACCCACAGCAACGAGAATGTATGAGAAATTTAATTAAAAAAGCCAACCCAACCTCACAAGAGCGTAAAGTTTGGCGTAAACTAATCCAAAAAGAAATTTTAGAACATGACGGCGAAGATCGAGTTCGTTTCCAAGTACCTTTAATTGAAAGAAGTATTATCCAAAAAATCGAAGAAGAATTATAAGTTAAGTACCAAGCGCAAAATTAATTACATAGCGCACGCTAAAAAATCCTTGAATAGCACATAATCTCACAAGAGAGGGATTTAGACTCAAAGCAGTGTATTGGCACTCAATTCCCGTTGGCTTATTGTAACTTGTTGCTCTCCCTCGTACAACCAAGCTTCAAAAACTAACGCACCAGCAAAGAGAAAAATAAGTAGTATAGCAATACAATTAACAATTAACTACTTATATTTTAGATAAAATGTCAAAAAAAAAACTTTAGATTGGCAATTAGCACTAGATAAATTCCTACAGCAAAAAGATAATAAAAATCTTAGTAAACTATATCAACAAAAAGTATTAGAGCTATATAAAATAAGAAATAACTCCCAAAATATCCCCAATATTTTATTAACAGAGACTACGGCAGAAAAATTTATTGCATCTTTTTTAGCTGGAATATCCGCAAAAGTTAATCTTTTTCTGTGTAATACTCATTGGCAACAACAAGAGTTGCAACAAGTATTTGAGCTAGTTAAACCTGATTTAATTTGGGGCGATATTAGGTATCAAAAGTTTCAAAAGCCAGTAAAAACAGCTAACAAAATACCTTATCCTATTCTAGGAATTCCCACTGGCGGAACTTCAGGAACAATTCGCTTTACGATTCATACAATCAATACTCTAACTGCATCTGTTGCAGGATTTACTAACTATTTTGGAATAGACAATATTAATTCTTGCTGTATTTTACCTTTATATCATGTAAGTGGTTTGATGCAGTTTTTACGCTCTTTTTCGACTGAAGGGAAGTTTATTAATTTTGCTTACAGTGATTTAAAACAAGGTAAGAAACCAGATATTAATCAAAGAGAATTTTTTATTTCTCTTGTGCCGACTCAGCTACAATTTTTGCTAGAAACTGCTCCTGAATGGTTATCTCAATTTCATACTGTATTATTGGGAGGTGCGCCAGGTTGGCGATCGCTATTGGAAAAAGCTAAAAAATATCATATACCCCTATCTCTTACCTACGGGATGACGGAAACAGCTTCGGGTGTAGTTGCTCTTCAACCTCAAGATTTTCTTCTGGGGAATGTTAGTAACGGAAAAGTTTTACCTCACGCTAAAGTTGAGATTGTTAATTCTCAAGAAAATATAGGAATTATTCAAATAGAAAGTGAATCTCTTTGTCTGGGTTACTATCCTGACTTGTCTTCTGAGGGTTATTTAATTACTGATGATCTGGGTTTCTTCGATGAAAAGGGATACCTATATATAGTGGGAAGAAACAGTCATAAGATAATTACGGGAGGAGAAAATGTTTTCCCCTCAGAGGTAGAGTCTGCTATTTTAGCTACTGGTCTAGTTGCAGATGTCTGTGTAGTTGGAATTCAGGATGACAAATGGGGACAAGCAATTACAGCTATATTTGTTCCCATAGAAGCTGATACGACTTCTGAGTTGATTCGAGATAGACTGCGATCTCGTTTAAGTTCTTATAAACATCCTAAATACTGGATTGCTACAGAATCTCTATCCCGCAACCACCAGGGAAAAATCGATCATAGCAAAGTTACTGCTTTAGCTCTAAGTTGTTTAGACACACCAAAGAACACATAGCAATTTTACTATATCCCAACCTATTAGTTTGTAGTTCCTATTGTTTGATATTTAATTTGGCTTTGTGAACTACCCACGGTGAAACCGTGGGCTTCTAGCTTCCCTGAAGTTGTTTGACTTCAACAGCGTGATTGGATATGCTCTCTAGCCGAGAGCATCCCTCACGCTCAATTGGGGATTGCCTCAGAACAGACTTACGTCCACTCTTTGGTCTTACATCTCCTCCACTAGCAGCAGTCCTAGTTCCTAAGACCGATAACATTCTGATGCCTTCGGTTCTAATGTTTTTCGCAGCGTTTTCATCCCTGTCGTGATGTGCGCCACAACTAGGGCAAGTCCATTGTCTTACTTCTAATGGCATATCGCTCATTTGATAGAGACAAGATGAACAGGTTTTGGAGCTAGGAAAAAATCTATCAATTTCTAACAACAAACCACCTTTTTCTTTAAGTTTGTAATCTAAGAAATTGGTAAACATTCCCCAACCTACATCAGATATTGCTTTGGCTAGTTTTCCATTACGAACCATACCCTTGACATTCAAATTCTCAATGACTACTACTTGATTGTCGTTGACTATTTTTCTGGACAATTTATGTAGGAAATCTTGACGGGCATTGCTAATACGTTCGTGTACTCTTGCCACTAGCCTACGAGCTTTTTCTCTTGATTTACTTCCTTGTTTCTTACGGGCTAATTTGGCTTGCTTTCTTGCTAGGTTACGTTCATGTTTTTTAAGATGTCTAGGATTAGGATACTTGCTTGTTTTCTCCTTATCATTGGTGATAGCAAAATCCTTTATTCCTAAATCGACACCAATAACCTTACCTGTAATAACCACTTCAGGATATTCTTGCTTAGTATCAAATAATAAAGAAGCATAATATTTACCTGTTGGGGTTTTACTAATAGTTACAGTTTTCAATTTTCCCTCAAATAATCGATGAATGCTGGCTTTAATAATTCCAACTTGTGGAACTTTCAAACCGTCTTCAACTATTAGACAATTTTGAGGATATTGAGCCGATTGCTTACCGTGATAAGATTTAAATCGAGGATATTTTGCCCGTTTTTCAAAAAAGTTTTTGAACGCCTTGGTTAGGTTTAAGGTTGTTGACTGTAAAACTTGTGAATAACATTCTCCTAACCATTCTGTTTCTTCTTCTTTTTTGAGTTGAGGCAAAACACTATTTAATGCTGTTCTGCCCAATCCTTTGCCAGTATCTTTGTATGTTTGATTAGATAAAGAAAGAGCGTAGTTCCACCACCAACGCGCACAGCCCATAACTTGACTAAGTTTTTGGGCTTGTTGGGAATTTGGGTAGATTCGGACTTTGATAGCTCTGTGCAAAGGGTTCGCAGGAATTATTGTTTACGATAAGAGAATACCATGATAGCACAACCCTATGCAAGGATGCGCTCCGCGCTATAGCAATTGGTCAAAATTCATCCTCTCGATAAATCGAGGGACTTCTTTTGACATTTAAGTTAAAGCACCCAGTCGAGAAACAATACTGGTTATTTCTTGCGTGCTTTCATTCCTAGGGCGATCGCTATTAAAGAGAAGAAAGAAACCGTTGTGGGTTCAGGTATCTCTTGTCTGGTAGAGTCGCTCTGTGCTATTGGCTCGCTCTCTACTATTGGATTGATCACTGCTATTGGCTCGCTCTCTTCTATATAGAAATTACCCAATTTAATTTCGTAGCCTAATGCTATATCTGTGGGAAGTGGCTCACTTTCATCCCAAGTATAGACTTGTGTTCCTCTGAGGGTAAAATCTTCATTAATCCCTGTAATTTTTAAGTAGTCAGTATTGCCATCTTCCGAGACTAAACCGTCCCTAAGTCTAGAACCATCGGAAAATCGCAGCTTGGTTAATTCTACGCTGTTACCCTCAGTAGAATTAGCCGTTAGCATCATTCCGTTAAAGCCCGATCCTGAAATATCTTGAGAGCTTATTACTCTACCATCTACTACTTGGGTTAATACGCCATCTTTCAAAGACAACTCAAAATTGACTTCTTTCCCACTTTCCCAGAGGAATTGTTCCTCAGTAGCTTGTTGGTTCATTAGTCCTAGTCCTTGGGATGTCATACCAGTGTCATTAAGATAACTGGAGATGCTTATTTCTTCCCTAAAGCTACTATTCATAGCATTATCCCAATCAGATTCATCATAATTGGTTAATGGCGTAAAGTAGGCAGCCAGAGCAGGAGAACTAGTTAAACACCAACTTAAACTGGCTATAGATATAGAGGTGATTGTTGCTTTGATAGACATTATTACTTACTTATTATATTGTACTTTAAAATACCTTTATTGTGAGTTAGCTAAATTTACGGCTATTACTTACGTAATATTAGACATCATACTAAAAATCAATAGTGATTGGTATATTCACGCAAAAATTTACCGAAATTTTGCAATTTTGAATATAAACTGTTACTAATAATCGTAAGCAATATTGAATCTCAGTATATTTACACAAACTACACCAAAAATTCATAAAAAATCTATGGTGATTTGGCAATGTGATTTTTATCACATCCCTGTATCTCAGGCAAAAGAAAAGCCATCATGGTTATTATTCATATCCGATCCCGATGGTAATCAGATACACACTGGAAAATGTCTTCAGGCTGAAGCAAATTCCTCTTGGCTTATTGAGCAATTACGTCAAGCAGGAAAAGGTAACTTACCAGAGAAAATTCAAATTTTTCGTCCTCAAATTGTTGGGTTATTTAAGACTGCAACTGAAGCATTATCTATTGAATTAGAATCCACCAGAAGAACTAGAACATTAAAGCAAAAAATCCGCCAATATATGGATGACAATTTCTCAACATTAAGCGGTAATAAGTACTTTGCTTTAGATAAGCCACCACCCCAACCATTACCAGAATCTCTTTGGGGGGAGAATTGGAGCTTTGTTAGTATTGCTGCTGGGGAAATCACTAACTTTATCGAAGATCGTCCGATTCCTTTTAAGGAAATCCCTGAATCTTTACTACCAATGAATTTAGGAATTGCCTCTAATGTTGTTGTCCCAGGAATTGTGGTTTATGGTGGGAGGAACTCTTTTTCTCTATGCCGTTGGTTACAAGAACAAAAACCAGTAGCATTAAATTATATTCCTACTGAAATTGGTCAATCTGGAGGCTTAGTTTTAGAATCGGGTTTAGTAGATCGCTGGATATTTAATACTTTTGAAGATGAGTCAGTAGCTCAAGCTGCAAAGAGTTACGAAGATAATAAGCAAATCAGTGATGGGTTACATTTTCTTTTGATTCAACCAGATGATTCGGGAATGACTTATACAGGATTTTGGTTGTTGAAAGATGAATAATTGATAGCGGGATAATTGTTAGTAGTTAGTAGTTAGTTGGGTAGAGTGGGGAAATCTCAGAGTAAAGAATTTAGGCGAAAGATAACCGATGCACCGGCTTACTGTTAGTTGTTAATAGTTAATTGTTATAGTATTTGGGATAAAAACTTTTTAGTTCTCTCTTCTTGGGGATTATTGAAAAAGTCTTCAGGAGTAGCAATTTCTACCACCATTCCTTCATCCATAAATACTACTCGGTCTGCGACTTCTCTCGCAAAACCTACTTCGTGGGTGACACATACCATAGTCATTCCTGAATCAGCCAAATTACGCATTGTTTCTAAAACTTCCCTAACCATTTCGGGATCAAGGGCGGATGTGGGTTCATCAAATAACATGATTTTGGGTTGCATAGCCAAAGCACGAGCGATCGCGACTCTTTGTTGTTGTCCTCCTGATAGTTGACCAGGATACTTGTGAGATTGTTCCAAAATACCAACTTTTTCTAGGAGTTGCATCGCGATTTCTTCTGCTTTGGCTTTCGACCTCTTGCGTACCCAAATAGGAGCAAGGGTAACATTATCTAATACTGTAAGATGAGGAAATAGGTTAAATTGCTGAAATACCATCCCTACTTCCCGACGAATCGCTTCAATATTCTTTAAGTCACGGGATAATTCAATGCCATCAACGGTAATACTACCTTTCTGATAGGGTTCGAGAGCATTAAAAGTACGGATAAAGGTGGATTTTCCTGAACCAGAAGGACCCATAATTACTACAACTTCTTGGGTTTTTACTTGGAGATTGACTCCCCGTAAAACATGGAAGTTGTTATCGTACCATTTCTCAACATCTTTGGCGACTATGATTGACTCTAATTCTGAAGGCTGATTATTGGCGATCGCAAAGTGAGATTGATCCATTGGTTAGTAAATAGAGAATTGATGATTATTTCTACCTAATATCAATTCTGAAGAGTGAGTGGATATAGAGACAAGTAACAATTATTAGTTAATTTGTCCTGCGGGTAATTGCGCTCATAATAGCAGAAAACTTTGGATCATTCAGTACGATAACTTACATTGCCTCTTTAGTTTAAATACCTAATCTTTGATAAATTTTATCTAAGTGACGCAGATGATGTTGGGGATCGAAACAAGCTTGGATTTCTGAGTCTGAAAGAATTTGAGTCACTGTCTGATCTTTACTAATCAAGTCACGGAAGTTTCCCCCTGTGGTATTCCATGCAGTGTGGGCGCAGTTTTGAACAACACGGTAAGCATCTTCTCGTTGCATTCCTTTCTCTACCAAAGCCAGTAAGACTCTTTGGGAGAAGATAACCCCACCATAGACATTCATGTTTCGTTCCATGTTTTCAGGATATACCAGCAAGTTTTTCACCAATCCAGTGATCTCTTTCAACATGAAATGAGTCAAAATACAACTATCAGGTAGAATTACTCTTTCTACTGAACTGTGAGAAATATCTCTTTCATGCCATAAAGCTACATTTTCTAAAGCTGCTACTGCATTACCCCTAATAATTCTTGCCATTCCTGTTAGACGTTCGGAACGAATCGGGTTACGCTTGTGAGGCATAGCGGAAGAGCCTTTTTGTTTTTTGGTAAAAAATTCTTCTACTTCTAAAACATCAGTGCGTTGTAAGTTACGAATTTCCACAGCAAATCTTTCGATAGAAGCAGCAAGTAATGCTAACTGTTGGACATATTCTGCATGACGATCGCGAGAGACTACTTGAGTTGATGCAGTATCTGGTGTTAGTCCTAATTTCTTACAGGCGATCGCTTCTACTTGAGGGTCGATATTAGCATAAGTTCCTACTGCTCCTGAAATCTTCCCGACAGCAATATCTTTTCTGAGTTTAAGCAGGCGATCGCGATTCCGTAAAACTTCCGCTAACCATCCAGCTAGTTTAAACCCAAAAGTAATGGGTTCAGCATGAATACCGTGGGAACGTCCCACCATGACAGTATAACGATGTTGTTGTGCTTGATAGCGAATGGCTTGGATGAGTTCTTCCAATTTTTCTAAAATCAGATTGAGACTAGCTACCATCTGTAATGCCAAACCAGTATCTAAAACATCGGAACTAGTCAATCCCAAATGAATATATCTTCCTGCATCTCCTACATATTCATTGACATTAGTCAGGAAAGCAATCACATCATGACGTACTTCTGCTTCGATCTCCAAAACCCTTGAGGGATCAAAATTAGCTTTAGCTTTAATTTCCTCTACTGCTTCAGTGGGAATATAACCCAGTTCCCCTTGCGCTTCGCAGACTGCTATTTCTACTTCTAGCCAGGTTTTGAGTTTATAAGTATCAGTCCAAATCGCGCCCATTTCAGGCAAAGTATAGCGTTCTATCACAGTCTGCTCGCAGAATACAACCGTCAATTCTACTATATTTATTGCGAATGGGTTGAGCCTCTCTACCGATTTATAAATAAGTAGGTGTGCAGAATAAATTACATAGTGATGGCAGGGCCGGAAGGAGACTTCATTACAAAGTGGATCTGTTTTGGTTTCAATACCTGGATCTATTAAGTCTCCTCCCGGGGGGATTGGTGATTGGTGATTGGTGATTGGGAGAATAGGGAATAGGCAATATAGAATAGGGAATACTGTTCCACCTGACGCGAAAAATGTGTAAATAATTTTGCCTAGGTACTTAGAATACAACCGGACCCCTAATTGATTTAATTTTTGGGTTTTGGCTTTCAGATTTTTAACTTTCTTCCAAAATTCCTCCCCCAGTAAACTGGGGGAGGAATTTTGGGCAAAGTTTATCGAGTCAAGTAGAGAGGGTTAACATTATTGTTATATAATGCTAAGAGGTCGAAAAGAGGTAATCTATGATTCATCAAGCAGTAAAAATTAGAATATATCCAAAGCGCGAACAATCTCTCATTTTGGCTCAACACTTTGGCTGTGCTAGGTGGTGGTGGAATTACGCTCTCAATAAGTGTATAGAAACTTATAAACAAACGGGAAAAGGATTAACTCGTTCTGCGATGAATTCAATGTTACCTCGACTCAAAAAAGAAGAGGAAACAAAATGGTTGAAAGGCTGTTATTCTCAAGTACTACAATCAGTAAGTCTGAATCTTTCTAGAGCCTATTTGAACTTTTTTGCTGGTCGGGCTAAATATCCGCGATTCAAGTCAAAGTCAAAGAAACAGTCAATTCAATATCCTCAACAAGTCAAGCAAGTAGATTCTTTTCTTAAGTTCCCTGGAAGATTAGGAATAGTTAAAGCTAAAATCCATCGTCCTTTTGATGGAGAAATCAAGACTGTAACTATAACCTATACTCCGTCGGGTAAATACTACGCTTCTGTTTTATTAGAAAGAGAGGGGTATGTCAAGCGAGTTAATACTGATGGAAAAATAATTGGAATTGACCTGGGAATCAAAGACTTTGCTATTACTAATGATGGGATTAAAACTTCATTTTATGCTAACCCAAGACATTTATCTAAGCACCAAAAAAACTTAAAACGTAAGCTACAAAAACTAGCCCGAAAACAAAAAGGATCAAACAGAAGAAATAAAGCTAGAAGATTAGCAGCTAAGGTATATGAACACATTAGTAATGTCCGTCAAGATTTTCTGCACAAATTGAGCAGAAAAATTGTGAACAATAATCAAGTTGTGGTGGTAGAAAACCTCAACGTCAAGGGCATGGTTCGTAACCACAAATTAGCCAAAGCAATATCGGATTGCAGTTGGGGAAAGTTCGTCAATTTTTTAGACTATAAGTTATCTCAAGAAGGAAAGCTATTAGTAGAAATTAACCGATTTTTTCCCAGTTCCAAGACCTGTTCGTCTTGTCATTACACAATTGATAAGTTGTCATTAGATATTCGCAGTTGGACTTGTCCTAGTTGTGGAACACATCACGACAGAGATGAAAATGCAGCAAAAAATATTAGAGCAGAAGGTATTAGGATATTGCAAACATCGTTAGGAACTAGCGATGCTGCCAATGGAGGGAATGTAAGACCGAAGCTAGGTCGTGTATCTAGATTAGGCGATTCCCTATGAATTTGGAAGCCCTCAATAAATTGAGGGTAGTTCACTAGCTCCTAACTTGAGCAATTCTCTTGCATAATTATTAGGTAGCTCAAAATCTCGTTAATTATGTCAGTCGGAAATGAACCACCAGAAATCTTACAACAGCGTCTTTTATACAAAGGGCGCAAATTTGATTATGAAGTAATTAACTTAAGGCTACCTAATGGGGTTGAGGGAGACTGGGAGTGTATTCGTCATCCTGGGGGTGCGATGGCTGTACCTATTACTCCTGAAGGAAAATTTGTGTTAGTTAAACAATATCGCTTTGCAGTGCAAGACCGCTTATTAGAGTTTCCTGCTGGTACATTAGAAGCACATGAAGACCCAGCAGAGACTATTAAGAGAGAAATAGAAGAAGAAACTGGCTATCGTGCTGGTAGTTGGAAATCTTTGGGGAAATTTCCTCTTGCTCCTGGTTACTCTGATGAATATATTTATGCTTTTCTGGCTCAAGATTTAGAAAAGCTGGAAAACCCACCCCAGCAAGATGCAGATGAAGATATTGAAGTAGTATTAATGACCTCAGAAGAATTAGAAGCAGCTATTCTAGCTGGTGAACTCGTAGATGCGAAATCTATTGCTGGCTTTTATATGGCAAAGTCAAGGAAGGAAGGATGAAGGATCAAGGATGAAGGACAGTAATCAGTAATCAGTAATCAGTGATCAGTGATCGGGAAATAATCAAGAGATGTTCCCTATTTTCCTCACTCCTCTCACCGAAGGTGCGCGTTCCCGAAGGGCGACGAAGTCTAGCGACCCCTCATAATTTATCCCTATTCCCTATCTCAAAGATAAATGTCTAATCGTTCCGAAATCGATCTTGCTAACTACATCGATCACTCTTTACTAAAACCTACAGCAATTCCTGAAGAAATAGCCAAATGTTGTAATGAAGCTTTGCGCTATGACTTTCCTGCGGTGTGTGTTTATCCTAGTGCTGTAAGACAAGCTAAAGAAATACTCCATAACAAACGGATAGAAATTTGTACTGTAATTGGCTTTCCCACAGGAGCAAATACCCCACGAGTTAAACTCTATGAAGCACAAGAAGCAGTAGAAGATGGTGCGACGGAGTTAGATGTGGTAATTAATCTCGGATGGCTTAAATCTGGAAAATTAGACAATATTTACCAGGAAATTGCTCAAATTTGCGAAACTACAGGAAAAACAGTTAAGGCAATATTAGAAACTACGGTACTTACAAATGAGGAAAAAAAACTTGCAGCAGAGATATGTATGGATGCAGGAGTAGCTTATCTCAAAACTAGTACAGGTTGGTTTGGAGGGGCGACTGTGGCTGATGTAAGCTTGTTAAGAGAAATTTCGGGGGGACAAGTAGGAATAAAAGCCTCTGGGGGAATTCGCACTGTAACCCAAGCTAGAGAATTGATTGCAGCAGGTGCAACAAGATTGGGTACATCCTGTGGAGTGGATTTAATTCGTCAGCAAAATTCTCAAGGTAATGAAGTATAAAGCAACAGGAATAGTTCTCAAAGGCTCACCCCTTAAAGAAAGCGATCGCCTGCTCGCGGTTTTGACTCCAGAATATGGCTTGATTTGGGCTGTTGCACCAGGAGCTAAAAAACATAAATCTCGACTGCGGGGGCGAACTGAGTTATTTGTAGTTAATGAGTTTCTTTTGGTCAAAGGGCGATCGCTGGATAAAATAATTCAAGCGGATACTATCTATACTTATCCTGGTTTGAGTCAAGATGTGGGAAAACTGGCTTCCGCACAATATTTAGCAGAATTATCCTTATATCTTGCAGTAGATGAACAACCCCAACAGGAATTATACGAATTACTCAACGAGCATTTGCGTCGTGTCGAACAGTTAAAACCCAAGCAAAATGTTTATCCCTATATTGCTCAAGGGGTCTTTCACTTACTGGCGATCGCTGGAATTGTGCCTCAAGTTTACAACTGTTGTCGAACTCAAAAACCTATTGCGCCTAATCTAGAAAATTCCCAATGGTTGATAGGGTTTAGTTTTGAGAATGGAGGGATAGTAAATTTAGCTCCACCATCAGAAAATGAGCCTCAAACTCTTATCCCTGTTGTAGATCGTAAAATTAATGGGATGGAACTTGCGATTATGCAGCAACTTAATAGTCATAATCTTCCTCCTATTCCTGCTGTTACTGCTACTGGTTTTTCCGTTGATCGAGCTTGGATTAATATTGAAAAAATTTTACGAGACTATACTAAATACCATCTGAATAAAACTATTCGCTCGGCTAATTTAGTTGATAGTCTATATTTAGTAGATTTTTAGCCATAATATTAATTAAGGGAAAGGATGGTGGGATAGGAATTATAAGGAAAATTGTTTTAGCTCTTACCAAAAAATTCTTCTTGCATAACGTGAGTCAGATGTATGTTTAAAAGGCTAACTAAGTAGTTCCACGCTCATCCCTTTAAAATTCAAAGCCCTAGTTACAATTGTTAACTAAGTTTGTTCACTGGGACATAGACAATTAATTATTAGAGGATTCTAGAGCTAAGAGTAATAATTGTAATGCAACTGTCTGAAACAAAAAATAGTCCAAAAAATAGTCAACAAAACACTAATATTGAAGCAGAAACCAATAACTTATCTTCAACATCAGTAGAAACCTCTCAAGGATTTTTACCTGTACTGCAAAACAGTCGTTTTCTAATTTTGTGGGGTGGTCAAGTTTTTTCCCAACTAGCAGATAAAATTTATCTTGTTCTGACCATTGCCATTATTGCTAGTACCTTTCAGATATCAGGAAAACCCATTAGTCTTTGGGTTTCTCCTGTTACTATTGCTTTTACTATTCCTGCGGTGTTATTTGGCTCTCTTGCTGGAGTATATGTAGATCGCTGGTCAAAAAAATCAGTTTTAGTAATTTCTAATATTGTACGGGGTATCTTTGTTCTGGCTTTACCACCTCTATTATGGTTGGCTCAGGGGGAGACTTTTTTAGGGAAATTTTCTTTAGGATTTATACTTCTTTTGAGTATTACTTTCCTGGTTTCTACCCTAACTCAGTTTTTTGCCCCTGCCGAACAAGCGGTAATTCCGTTAATTGTTAAAAAACAGCATTTACTTGCTGCTAACTCCCTTTACACTACAACCATGATGGCATTGCTCATTATTGGGTTTGCAGTAGGAGAGCCTTTATTAGATATCGCAGATCGACTAGCAGCAAGTTGCGGTTTTCCTGACCAGATTGGGAAAGAATTGTTAGTAGGAGGAGCTTATGCGATCGCAGGAATTTTGCTAATCTGGCTCAGAACAGGAGAAACTAAAGTTCATCGTAGAAAAGAAAGTCCCCATCCTATTCAAGATATCTGGGATGGTATCAAATATTTAGGTGAAAATCATCGAGTTCGCAATGCTCTAATTCAGCTTATTGTGTTATTTTCTGTCTTTGCTGCTCTAGTCATCCTTGCAGTTAGTATGGCAGATAAAATCCCTCAAATCGACGCTGATCAATTTGGTATCTTATTAGCTACTACAGGAGTAGGTATGGGTATTAGTGCAGCAGTAATTGGTAATTTGGGAGGAAAATTTACTCATGCTCAACTCAGTTTTATTGGTTCAATAGGAGTTAGTGTCTCCCTGATCGGATTATCTTTAGCTAGCTCTAATCTCTGGTTGGCTTTAGTGATGACAACATTTATGGGTGCATTTGCAGCTTTAATTGGTGTTCCCATGCAAACTACTATTCAATCAGAAACCCCTCCTGATATGCGAGGTAAAGTTTTTGGACTTCAAAATAATGCCGTAAATATTGCTCTATCTCTACCCTTGGTATTAACAGCAGAAGCAGAAAGCTGTTTTGGCTTAGAATCAGTAATTTTAAGTTTAGCTGCGATCGTTTTTGTTGGTGGCTTATTCACTAGGTATTTAACTGGGGAACGATAAAGGTTGTAAAAAGCTGTGATTGAGATCACTTTCACTTGAAAGTTGTAGTTTTATCTTTGGTGTATTACATAAGGTATTAATAAAAACTTCATAAAGTCGATCATGAGTCAGCAACAAAAACACACTAATAATGTTTACCCTAGAAAAATACGTTCCATATTCACTAAGATAATTTGTGACCTCGAATCTTTAGAGAATAAGATAATCACTTCTAGCCAAGATAAACTAAACTATTCTCACACTTATAGCCATTTGCCAAAGTAATAGAAGTGTTACCTTATCAATGGCTATGATTGAAAGAATTTTTTTTGCTGACTTATACCATTAAGTCCAGCTAATAAAATCCAACTGATAGTATTTACTCGCAGATCAAAAATAGTGACATCTAATAAATTAAACAGCACACAACTACTAAAAGCCATTATGTAAGTGAAAATAATTAGGCGATCTCCCTCTTGGTAAGGTGGGATGGGAGAGGGTTGATACTTCTGTAAAAAGATACAAGATACTGCATTTGCCATAATCCCACCTACAATCAAGCACAAAAAGATACTTGCCATAATTCCTATCTCCATCCCTAACATCAGAAATAAATGGTGGGGATGTCCAAACCAGAAATTAGTTGTTTCCTGATATAGAGGGGTAAAATTCCTTAAACCCCAACCCATCATCGGTTTTTCTTGAATTTTGTCCCAGCAAAATTGCCATTGAGTGATCCGCAAAGTTTCTACTGGGCGGTCTGGGTACATTTGATCTGAGAGTCTGCCCCAAATAAATTCAGGAACAATAGTTCTAATCCATTCTTGCCCGATTTTGGGAGCAAAAGAAGCCCAAAAAACTGTAATCCCTGCGCCAATTACACTATAAATTAACCAATTCCATCCCAGATACAAAAAGAATGCCATAAAGCCGACAAAAGCAATTCCCCAAGCATTGCGGGAACTAGTTAGTACTAACCCTATACTCTCAGCAATAATAATCGTAGTGAGTAAAAGTAATTGCGAGTTTAGTTGAGTTTTTTTTTGCCAACTATCAAGCCATAGACCTAAACTTAGAATTAATGCGATCGCCAGATAGAGAGCTAGAAAGTTAGCATAGATAAACACTGAGGACATTCTACCTGGTGGAACACCCTGGGGGATTAATTCCCATCCTAAAATAGTTTTTACTATAGGGAAACTGCTCCAATTTAACCACAACTGTCCTAAACCTAAAACTACGATAGGAAAAGAAGGAATAACTAAACACCAAGCAAGTCTTCTTAATTGATTAACAGAGTTTAATAAAGGACTAATACTGACAAATAAACCCATAAAAGGGACAAAATTAGCTAAACCTAACCAAGCTTCCTTTGGTTGATAAGCCAAATAAGAATTGATGACTAGCCAAATAGCCAGTATTCCCCAACTCCAGTTAATTCTATTACTAATTATTTGGGATAAATGCGATCGCATACTAGCAATCATTACTCCCAATAAACCTACTATTCCCAAAGCAGGAAACAAAGGCAAAATAGCAACACTTATGTAGAATAAGCTATTTTTCATTTAAAAGTGATTTAGCTAGACTAAAGCTCTACTTTTAAAATCCTAAATCGCGGGTGAGGCGAATTTGTGCCAAAGCAAAGATAATAGGGACAATGCGAGTATAGTTAGTTGCGATCGCTTGCCAACCCAGATCCGCTAGAAACCAACCCCACATCAAAGGACCAACAAAACTAAAAACAGTTCTTACTGCACCATAACGGGCTGCTGAAACTGTCATACCTCTTTTAGCTGCTTGTAGCGCGAATTTACTTTGTAATCCGATAGCTGTCGCTGTGCCACCTTTAATTAACGCGCTTTTAGCTGCTTGATAACTAGCAAAGTGAAGGGCAAACTGTTTAGCGATATGTTTAAGTAACCAGGGTTTTAGAATGGAACTAATAGCTATAATACCGCTCCCCTTAAGTAGCATTTTAATCGGCTCGTGTTGAATCTGTAGGGGTAAAGGTTCAGGAGGACGAGCTTGACTAATAGAGCGAATAATTTTGCCTTGTAAAGAACGTTTTTCCCTTCTTGGTAGCTTGTTCCAAGTTTTTTCAACTAAATGTAAAAATATCTCTGCTTCGATATCTTTGGTACTCATCTGTTGAGAGTAAGGAATTTTCAGATACAGACAGACTTGAATTAAGATTTGCCGATAAGATAATTCGTGAGAAGACCCTTGTAATACGGTGATTCCATCTGCTGCTAGATAACGAAATCTGCGGTCAATTGAATCAATCCAACTATCCCAATCTTGACTTTGAATCTCTAGAGGTTGAGGTGTTCTCCAATAGTCTAAAGGATTGAAACCACGTTGGAAGAGAATGTGGGTAAATTGTTGTAACTCTTCTTCTGTAGCTAATTCTAGTGCTTCTGTCAGTTCATCCAAGGTTTTACATCCTCCACAAATTCTTAATTTGGATGAGGAAAATAATTTAGTTCTTCTTATACCTTAACCGATAAGTTCCAGGGAATAAAAGAATTTCTTAAGACTTCTCCAACTCCAAAACCAAGAAAGGTATATTTAGAGGATGGCAAAAACTAGGAGACTAACCATACAGTGTCTATTCCCAGTAGTGTTATTTGTCTTGGTGAGATTTTATTTGACTGTCTTGCTAATGAAGTTACCCCATATTGGGAAAAAGTCAAATCTTGGACTGCTTTTGCTGGAGGTGCGCCAGCTAATGTTGCTTCTGCTTTGGTTAAATTGGGTACTAGTGCTGCTTTTATCGGTTGTGTAGGTCAAGACCCAGAAGGAGATAAACTACTCAAAGAACTAGAGACTGTAGGAGTTGAGCTTACGGGAGTACAGCTAACAAGTAAGTTTCCCACTCGCCAAGTTTATGTTTTACATTCGGCTGATGGCGATCGCCAGTTTGCGGGTTTTGGGGGAAAATCTCCCGATGCTTTTGCTGATGCTTATCTTAAGAAAGAGAAACTACCTACAGAACTTTTTTTAGAAGCAGAATATTTGGTCATAGGTACTTTAGAGTTAGCTTATCCTGATACTAGAGATGCTGTGTTTCAGGCTCTAGAATTAGCAGAAAAGTACTATTTAAAAACAGTATTAGATCTGAACAGGCGATCGCAATTTTGGCTTAATGAAGGGGATGCTTTACCCCTAATTCAACAACTATGGCAGTATATCGACTTTGTCAAATTGTCCCACGAAGAAGCATTGTGGTTATTTGACACTACTGATGCAGCCAAAATATCCTATCGTCTCAATTCTGTAGAAGGAGTATTTGTTACCAATGGTGCTGCTACAGTAAATTACTGTTGTAACGATTATCAAGGGACAGTGAATCCGGTTGTGGTTGAGGTTAAAGATACTACTGGCGCAGGAGATGGTTTTGTTGCTGGTTTAATTCACCAATTGTCTCGTCACGGAATAAGTAGTTTAACCAATCCTGACATTGTGCAGCACATTGTGACCTATGCTTGTGCCGTGGGGAGTTTAACTACCACTCAATCAGGTGCGATCGCTGCTCAACCTACAGCGATCGAAATCGACAATTTCCTGAAACAACACCAATTTTAAACTTATAACTGATAATGGCGCGTTCAAAATCTGATTTACCAAGTAAAATATGCCCTGTATGCCACAGACCTTTTACTTGGCGCAAAAAATGGGAAAAGTGCTGGGATGATGTGAAATATTGTTCGGAAAGATGTCGCAGACGTAAATCACAACAAATCAATAAGTAGTAAGATCAGACAGTTGTCTTTTTTTGGTAAATTCTATGGACGGGGTTCAGCCTAAATTAATTATTCATGGTGGTGCTGGTGGACATCTTCAAAGTCACGAAGGAGAAGAAAAAGTTAGGAAAATTTTACATTCTGTAGTTGAAGAAGTATATGATTCTTTGCTCAGTGGAGTAAAAGCCCGTGAAGCAGTAATTCAAGGCTGTCAACTCCTAGAAGATGAACCGATTTTTAATGCTGGTACAGGTTCAGTGTTACAGTCTGATGGACAAGTTCGCATGAGTGCTTCTTTTATGGATGGGGAAAGACAGCGTTTTAGCGGTATAATCAATGTCTGTCGTGTGAAAAATCCTATACAAATAGCTGACTTTTTGCAGGATCAAGAAGATCGTGTATTATCAGACTATGGTGCAGCAGAGTTATTGCGACAAATCAATATTCCCTCCTACGATCCTTTGATTGATATCCGTCTTAAAGAATGGATGCAAGACCGCACTGCTGAGTTTCATAAGGCTATGGCTGGAGTAGTAGCAGAAGAAGAGTTAGCATTACCTGATGAAACTAGAAGGGGTACTATTGGAGTTGTAGTATTAGACCGCTACGGTAAAATCGCAGTAGGAACATCTACTGGTGGTAAAGGACTCGAAAGAATTGGTCGGGTTAGTGATTCTGCTATGCCAGCAGGTAATTATGCTAACAAACAAGCAGGAGTTAGTTGCACTGGAATTGGGGAAGACATCCTAGATGAGTGTTTAGCAGCCAAAATTGTGATTCGTGTGACTGACGGTTTGAGTCTCAAAGATTCTATGTTACGTTCGATGCAAGAATGTCGCGATCGCCAACGCGATTTAGGGGCGATCGCTATTGACCAGACAGGGGCGATCGCCTGGGGAAAAACTAGTGAAGTCATACTAGCTGCATATCACAACGGTGAAGTAATTGGCGATACTATAGATTGGAATAATGAGGAATTAGTTGGTTATTGCTGATTCTTAAAGGAAAAATTGTATTAGTTGTTGTTTGGTTGAATTGCTTACTCAAAATGTTGATGTTATAATCAATAAAAAACCCCAGGAAAGTTTCCTACAGATCGATTATAAAAATCTTCAAGCTCAAGTTGAGAATGCTTTTCCATTGTCAATAATTGACAAATAATGAGAATACATTAGCTTTAACTTAAGTAGTCAGTTTGTAATATACGTCTTCTCAAACCATAGCGACCGCCGTCTGAGCGTCAATTCCGTAATCTTTAATAACACATTTTGACGTGCGGAAGGTGGGTTATACTTAGCTCTTGCATCTGGCTCCCCTACCGCCTAAAACTGAAGTTTTAGGCTCAAACAATAAGTCTATTAAAATAGACTATAACTGTTATCAAAACTACAGAAGAGTCCTCTTGAGAGGACTTTTCTGTAAAGCGCCAAGAAATTTATTTCAGGCGTGAAAATCGCGCTTTTGTCTCTATTAATAAGTAAGTCAACCTAATTAAACTTAAAATTAACTAGAAACACAATTTTTTCTTTCCCCCACACCCCACCTTCACCGATAAGTTTATGATCTACTGAAGTAAGTAGTATTACCCAGAAAATAACTAGAATAGACTACAGTAAGCTCATAAAATATTAATCTATTTAATCAAAATCTATGTCGCCTAACTTTGATCAAGTATATGTTTTCGGGGATAGCCTTTCCGATACAGGAAATGTCTTGAATTTTACTGGTGGAGAGTTTCCGAATTTTCCCTATGCACCAGGGCGTTTTTCTAATGGTGATGTTTGGGTAGATTATTTTTCAGATGCGTTAAATCTTACTATCGATCCTTTTATTACTGGTGTTGATCCAACTACTGGTGATATTAACTTCGATATTAGTGATACCAATGATGGTATTAACTTTGCTATTGGTGGCGCAACTTCTGCTGATGATAATGTAGGCGTTGTTCCTATGGGTTTAAAAGAACAAATAGATGCTTTTGAGTCATTAGTACAGAGTCAGAGTACCGATGATGATGATGATGACGACGATGATGACGATGATGATGATGATGATGACGACGATGACGACGATGATGATGATGACGACGACGATGATGACAGCAATTTCTTAAGTAACGATCTATTCTTTTTATGGAGTGGTTCTAACGACTACTTCAGTTTTATTCAAGATGATCCAAATACTCCAGATACTATTGAAACTAACTTCCCTCAAACTCAACAAGAAATTGAAGCTGCTGCTTCTGAGGTGGTTGAAAATGACATCGCAGTAGCCATTCAAGATATTATTGATATGGGAGGAGAAGACATTGTTGTGTTTAACTTGCCAGACTTAGATACGACTCCTCTGGCTCAAAGCTTAGAAAGTAATGATCAACAAGCACTCACAGACTTGACTGGAGCGCACAATGATATCTTATTAGATACTCTGGATGATTTGGAAGAATCTAATCCAGATGTCAACATAATTTTTATAGACGTTAATCAACTCTTCAATGACATTCTTGATGATCCCAATGCCTTTGGTTTCACTAATGTCACAGATAATTATACTGGTATTGATATCTACACAGGAATATCCCAACCACCAGCAAGTGGCGATCCTAATGAATATTTATTTTGGGATAGTGTTCACCCAACAACATCTGTACAAAAATTAGTTGCAGATTTAGTAGTAGATGAATTAACCGATCAAGGTTTAATAACTAAATAATTGTAATTACTTTAAAGAGGGAAATTTGATGGCTGTTGTTGGAGCTTCTCCAAGCCATTTTTTTGTGGTACTCGCTCAGTTGATATGAAGTATTGCTAGATTAATCTGATAATTTCACTCGGTTTTTGAGACAATTAATCTTGTTTAAACAAGAGGTAAGACAATGCGAATTCTGATTATGGGGGGGACTCGTTTTATTGGAGTCTATTTGACTAAGGTTTTGGTAGAACAAGGTCATGAAGTTGTATTGTTTAATCGTGGGAATAAACCTGCACCTGTAACAGGAGTAAGGCAGATTCATGGCGATCGCAAGGAAGCAGAACAACTAAAAGATAAGTTAGCTGCTGAAAGTTTTGATGTAATTTTTGACAACAATGGTAGAGAGTTAAGTGATACTAAGCCTCTGGTAGAAATTTTTAAAGATAGAGTCAAGCATTTTATCTATGTAAGTTCTGCGGGAGTGTATCTTAAATCCCATCAGATGCCACATATAGAAGGGGATGCAGTCGATCCTAACAGTCGTCATAAGGGGAAACATCAGACAGAAGCTTATCTTGCAGAATCAGGTATTCCCTGGACTTCTATTCGTCCTACTTATATTTATGGTTCTCAGAATTATAACGATTTAGAAGCATGGTTTTTCGATCGCCTGGTGAGAAACCGTCCTCTTCCTATCCCTGGGAATGGCTTACACTTTACCCAGTTTGGTCATGTTCAAGATTTAGCGGTGGGGATGGCTCAAGTAATCGGAAATTCTCAAGCTATTGGTCAAATCTATAATCTTTCAGGCGATCGCTATGTAACTTTTGATGGTTTAGCCTATGCTTGTGCTGAAGCGATGGGTAAGTCTCCTGATGAGGTCAAAATTGTTCACTATGACCCCAGTAATTTTGATTTTGGCAAACGTAAAGCTTTTCCTCTTAGAGTACAACACTTCTTTGCTGATGTTACCAAAGCTAAGAGGGACTTGGATTGGAAACCTCAATATGATTTAGTATCTGGCTTAAAAGAATCTTTGGAGAATGACTATCTAGCTTCGGGACGAGACTCCACAGAAATTGATTTTTCTTTGGATGAGATGATACTAGGCAAAATGTAAATCATTCCTGAAACAATAGTGAGGAAGACAGAAAGCCAAAAAACCATCAAACTGGGAAAATCCCAATAAGAAGGTAAAGGGGCGATGAGTAGGGCGATCGCAATTATTTGGGTGACAGTTTTTAATTTACCCCAGATGTTAGCCCCAGAAATGCTACTGTTTCCCGTAAGTTTAGGATTTACCCGCCATCCTGCGATCGCCAATTCTCTAGCCAGGATTAAACAGACTCCCCAAGCAGGAATTTGTTGCAATTCAACCAAAGCTAGTAAAGAACCTAGTACTAACAACTTGTCCACCAAAGGATCGAGAAATTTTCCTAATTCTGTCACTAAATCCAGTTTTCTGGCTAAATATCCATCTAGCCAATCTGTTCCCGCAGCCAACAAAAAAACTCCCAGCCCTAACCAAAGATTGGTTTGGGTGGGAGATGCTAGTAAGTAGAGAATAAAAGGCAAGCCTAAAAGACGAGATAAGGTAATCCAAGTCGGAAGATTCATCAAATATTATTTAGTAAGCTCCTTTGCGGGCTATCACTACTGCAACTGTTTGTAAAATCAAGATTAGATCGTACAGAGGAGACCATCTGAGTTGATAGTCGGTATCCATATTAACAATTTCTTCAAAGTCTAATACACTGGAACGTCCTTTTACTTGCCATTGTCCTGTAATACCTGGTTTAACTCGCAGACGCTCGAAATGATGCTGATCGTACTGAGCAACTTCTTTGGGAGTGGGGGGACGAGTCCCAACAAGACTCATATCTCCTTTAAGAACATTCCAAAATTGAGGAAATTCGTCTAGGCTAGTTTTACGTAAAAATCCACCAACGCGAGTAATTCTAGGGTCATTTTCATTTTTAAAGATATGACCTTTTGCCTGATTCTGCACTAAGTGTTTTTGATGTTCAGCATTAACAATCATGGAGCGGAATTTCCAAATTCGGAAATATTTACCATTCAGTCCACAACGAATCTGACTATAGAAAATGGGTCCTGGGTCGTCTATTTGTATGGCTATAGCAATGGGTATAATGAATAAAGCGGTGATGGCTAAACCTACTAAAGCTCCGATAATATCTATGAAACGCTTGGTTTTGCTATATACAGAGGGGTGTTCTATTTTATGTACATCAAAGAAGTTCCCTTGAGTGATTAAAGCTCTTCCACTTGCAGATAAACTCATAAATTACTTACTTATATAGACTTTTATTAGCAATCTATGTTACTTGACTGCTTCAAATCTCATTTTACGCAAGTTCATCTTCAAGTACATATAGCAAAGAACACACTTTACCGAATCTTCATGGTAATGGAGAAGTTTTTAAACTTTTGGTGTAATTTTATAGTTTACAAGTACTAATTAAGTAATTAAGGGTAAAGATAAGGTAAATTTTGTCCCTTGACCTACTTGTGAATTCACTGATATTTTACCTTGATGAGCTTGTATGATTTGTCGGCAAAGGTACAATCCGAGTCCTTTTCCAGAACGCTTATGTTGTCCCTGATGAAATTTTTGAAAAATAGCTCTTTGATTTTGGGGGGAAATACCAATTCCTGTATCTTCTACCTCGATTATTATTTGTTGGGGTTTCTTGCTTAATTTTACTTGGACAAATCCTTTGTCAGTGAATTTGATGGCATTGCCAATCAGATTAGTTAAGACCCTTCGTAATTCTAATCGATCGCCTTTGTCAAGTGTAGCATCTTCTTCTAAATCAGATTTAAGTTGTAGGTTTTTTTCTGTTGCTAGGGGTTGTAATTCGGTAAGTACTTCTTGAATTAGCTGGTGAAGATCGCAAGGAATCAGGCTCAAGATTTTTTGTCCTACTTCGTAGTGATGGCTTTCTAGTAGGGTATTAAGCATCTGGAGTAGATTATGATTACTTTTAATCACACAAGATATGGCATTATCGATATCTTGGTTAGTATTACCAAAAGCTTGCTCTTGAATTAAGGTCAACATTCTATTGGCAGCTATTATAGGGGTACGCAGATCGTGAGTTATGCAGGAAACAAAGTTTTCTCTTTGATCGATGGTATGTTTGAGACGCAGCATTGAGCGTACTCTAGCTTGTAACTCCTCGATTTGGACTGGTTTACGGATAAATTCATCTGCTCCTGCATCCAATCCTTCTATTAAGCTGGATTCTTCTCTAGCGGTGATTAAGATAATGGGGATATAGGGTAAGTTTAGCTGCTGACGAATGCGCCTAGTAACTTCATACCCATCCATTTCTGGCATCATGACATCAAGCAGAATTAGGCTAGGAGGACATTGTTTAATTTGTTCTAAAGCGGTAATACCATTGTCAACCGAAACTACTTGATGACCTTCTTGCTCTAGAGCTAGTTTAATTAAGAAAAGATTATCGGGAATATCGTCAACAGCTAGGATATAGTTCCCTTTGATGTTGTAGGACATTAGACTAATATAATATTTTTGTATTGTTAACAATAGCCATATCTTAGTTTCTTCCTTTATTTTGAGACATGAGCCTTGCGAGGGATTTTAAGACAAAAAGTAGATCCTTCTCCTAATTGGCTTTCTACTGTAATTGTTCCTCCCATAGTTTTGACTAGAGATTCGCTGATAGCCAAACCCAAACCTGTACCTGAATATTTGCGAGTAAAACTTTGATCTAGTTGACGAAAAGCTTGAAAGATTATGTCTATATTTTCTGGTGCGATGCCAATTCCTGTATCAGTAACGGCGATCGCTATTTTAGCGGGATTTGTTTCCCAGACTTCAACCTGAATTGCTCCTTGTTCAGTAAACTTAATAGCATTAGATAATAAATTTACAAGAATCCTTTTTAAAAACTGGGAATCTTGCCAAACTTGTGAATTTTGTAAGTTAATTTTAGTTTCTAATTTAAGATTTTTTTCGATAGCTAGAGAGCGCAATTCTTCTAAAGTTAACTGAACTACATTAGCTAAATTAAATTCTTTAATGTTTAATTCTAGTTTTCCAGATTCCACTATAGAAAAGTCCAGCATCTCATTAATCATATTGAGTAAATTTTGACCATTATTAAAAATACGCTGGACTAAATTTTGTTGGGTCTTAGTTAGAGTATCGGGGTACTGACGCAGTAATAATTGAGAAAAACCCAGAATGGCATTCATTGGAGTTCGCAACTCGTGGGACATGGTAGCCAAAAATTGCGACTTGAGGTTATAGGCTTCTTGTAATTTAATATTTTGTAATTTAATTTGGCGTTTTTGGGTTTCTAGCTCTTGATTTTTAAGTAATAAAAGTTCATTAGTAGCTTTTAGTCTTTGGTTTGCCAATGCTACCGCTTTTTCTGCTTGATAGATACGGATTGCATTTTTAATTGCTTTGACTAAATTGTCTGGATAAATTTGATTTTTTTTAAGGTAGTCTGATGCTCCTGCTTTCATCATTTCTACTGCGATAAACTCATCTCCCTGTCCCGTAAAAACTATAAGAGGACTATCTATATATAAAATTTTTTTGATTTGATTAATTAGTTCTTTCCCATTGCTATCGGGCAGATGATAATCTAGTAAAATGATGTCAAATTTTTGCCGTTGTAAAGTGGCGATCGCAGCTTCACCACTTTCTGCTTCTGTAATGGTGACTAATAAATCAGTTTTTTTTAACACTCTTCTAACAGCTAAACGATCTATTTCATCATCGTCAACTAATAAGATTTTTAATGGTGTATTGTTCATTATTATTCTTGCAACAGTAAACTTTTGATCAAAGCTGGAACCCTGGAAAGTTGTTGAACTCTGACTTGCGTTCAAAGCTACATTATGGCATTTCACATAATGCCCAATATTTATTGAGAGTCTGCATCGCTTCAGCAAAGTTAACAAAAGTAATAGGTTTAAGGATATAACCTGCTACATTGAGATTGTAGGCTAAAGCGCGATCACGTTCTTCGTCAGAAGTAGTTAGTACAATTACAGGAGTGGATTTTAATTGGGGATCTGCTCTCAATTCGTGGAGAAACTCTAAGCCATTCATTTTGGGCATATTAAGATCGAGTAAGATCAATCTTCTATTTCTAGGAATTAAACTATCTTTATCCCCATGAGAAGAGCGCAGCATAGAGAGTGCTTCTAAACCGTTTCCTGCTATGTAGAGAGGATTGGTAATTTTGTGTTTTTTGAACGCTCTTTTCACGTTCATTACATCTACTTCGTCGTCTTCTACCAGTAAGATATTAATTATTCTGTCCTCCATATCTTTCAATTCAACTTACGGATAAAAATAGTTGGGGATTTTAATGTTTAATGATAAATGTTCTAATGGTAAATTTTCAATCAGAACTGCCCTATAGCTATTTTCTTCCATCTTGTATTTATAGTAAACAGCTTTTTCTCCGTAAGCCTCAGCTAAAAGATAGATATAGAGGTAAATATTTTGTTAAGCAAAAAAACTTGATTGTTAGTTACTTTTACCTATTTCTTGACTATTTTAAATTTTTTCGCCAAGTAAATTTAAAAGTTGTTCCCTGACCAAGACTAGATTTTATGGTAATTTTTCCTCCTTGAGCTTCTACCGCTTTCTTGACAATAGATAAACCAATTCCCGTGTTTTCTGTTTTGTCTCTTGGTTCTAAAGTTTGAAAAATAGTGAAAATTTTATCGTGATACTTCGGAGCGATTCCTATTCCATCATCCGTAACAGTAAATTCATAAAAATTAGGCTTTTCTGTCGTAGTAATGGTTACTTTTCCGTCATTACGAGGATGATGCTTAATAGCATTATTAATCAGATTGCTAAAAACTTGTTGGAGAGGAGAAATTTCTGTAATTAGAGTTGGCATTTCTCCCACAATTTCTATGGTGAATCCTGGAGGAATATCTAGTAAATCAATTCTTTCTGACAGTAAATCCCTGACTTTTACAAATTGAGGTTCTGACTTTAATCTTCCGACCCGAGAATAAGCTAATAAACCATTAATGAGATTTTCTAGACGCTGAACTCTACTGCGTAACAAGTTCATATTGTAGCGAGTCTCTTCGTCTAGCTTGTCTTCTAAATCTTCCTCGATCCATGAAGCAAGATTAGCGATTGCTCTTAAAGGTGCTTTGAGGTCATGGGATGCAACATAAGCAAACTGATCTAGCTCTTGATTTCGCTTTTCTAGTTGTGCTGTTGTGGTGAGCAACATAGAATTTAATTGTTCTAGTTGAGCGGTGCGTTGTTGCACTCTAGTTTCTAATTCCTCATTTAATTGAGATAAAGCTTGTTGTGCTTGCTTGCGCTGATTAATATTTTCGATGAGAGCCACAAAATATAAAGGTTGGTCATTTTTATCCCTGACTAAAGACACACTGAGATTAATCCAAACTATATCTCCTTGTTTACATATATAGCGTTTTTCCATTTGATAAGAGGGAATTTGTCCCAACAACAACTGTTTTAGCTTTGCTAAGTCACTCTCCAAATCTTCGGGATAGGTAATTGCTTGAAAATTAGTAGCCTTTAACTCTTCTTCGGAATAACCCACCATCTCACATAAAGCTGGATTAACTTCTAACCACCTACCATCTAAATCCACAATTGCCATACCAACAGCAGCATGAACAAAAATTTTAAAAAATCGAGCCTGACTTTCCCACAAAGCTTTTTCAATCTGTTTTCGTGCGGTAATATCTCGCATTGCCACTACTGCCCCTAATTTCGTACCATCAGGAGCAATAATCGGATCTCCATTAGCTAGTAAGGTGCGGGGTTGGCCCTGTTTAGGAATAATCATCATCTCCACATCCCTAACTGATTCTCCTTGAAGAGCGCGAAATAGGGGTATATTCTCTTTAGACATGGGAGTGCCATCAGGTAAATAGAGATCGTAATATTCTGCCCATTCATTGGCTGGTATGGATTTTGCAGGAAGATTATGAAATTTTTGGGCAGCCTGATTAAACAGGGTTATGATACTGTTTTCATCACAGGAAACAATCCCATCAGATAAATTATTTAGTAGTGTTCGTAAAAAATTCTTTTCTTGATCTAATTCTGTCTCAGCCCTTTTGCGATCGCTTATATTCAGAGTTGTGCCAATTAAGCGATATATCTTCCCTGTTGGATCTTTGATGGGATTGAGAGAAGTTAACCACCAAGTATTTTCACCCTTAAAGGGTAAGCATTCCTCATAAGAAATGGTTGTTGCTGCTGTGATACATTGGCGATAACGTTCTTCTACTCCTGCTGCTGCTGAGGGAGGAAAAATTTGTGCAGGAGTTTTGTTAATTACATCTTTAATTCCTGTCAATTCGATAGCAGCAGAATTAAACCCTTGATAACGAAATGTTCCATCAGATTCTACATCCACTACAAAAATAGCCTCTTGAACATTGTCATAGATACTGCGGAGAAACTGCTCTTGTTGGTAAATAGTTATTTTTTGTGCTTCTAATTCCGCGATCTTTTCTTGTAGCTGTTGATTGATATCGTTCATTTCGGTTAGGAAGATAAATTGACATCCTCTCGCACCTGAAGGAGCGAGATTCCTAGAACAAGCAAAGTTGCTCATAGGTGGTTGACGGTTCAACACAAACTGCTACATTCGTAGTCTTAGATTTGCTCCCACGTCCGTTAGAGCCGACAATCGCTCATGGGGGAAAGCCAAGGGGCTGTGTGCGGGTAGGGATTCTCCTGGGTTCGCACCTTGAAAGCCCCGTCCAAGACCGCGTTGTCGCGCTTTTCTGAGTCGGATTGCCCACCCGCCTCTCTAATTAAATTTTTCGCTGCATTAATATCCCTGTCGTGAACTGTATTGCAATACAAACATTCCCATTCACGGACATCTAGTTCTTTTCTTCCTCCAGACTGTCCACAACAAGAGCAGATTTGAGAACTAGCAAACCATCTATCGACAATGATTAAATCTCTACCGTATTTGTCGCATTTAGCAGCTAGAAGAGTTTTGAATTTAGCCCATCCAGCATCACTAATTGCCCGTGACAATTTACGGTTTTTGATTAACCCAGCAACGTTTAAGTCCTCTACCGCCAGCGTTTGGTTTTCACGCACCAAGCGAGTAGTTAACTTGTGAAGAAAATCTGTTCTTTGGTCTTTAACTTTGGCATGAAGTTTAGCTAATCTTAGCTTACGTTTTTTCCTTCGTAAGGAATCTTTTTTTGCTTTAGATAATCTACGGTTAGCTTTTTTGATTTTCCGCAGCATCTTTTTATGTAGCCTTGGATTCTCAATCTTTTCTCCTGTACTCAAGATGCAGAAATGAGTTAATCCTAAATCAATACCAACCCCCCTGCCTTCGGCATCCCCCCTATTAGGGGGGACTGAGGGGGGTGGTATTGGTTGAGGTATCTCAACCACAAAAGAAGCAAAATATCTACCAGCACAATCTTTGATGATGGTTACACTTGATGGAGAGCTTGGTAAAGGTCGAGATACTACCATCTTGACATGACCGATTTTGGCAAGTTTTACTGATTGAGAATGAACCTTAAAACCACCTTTTCTAAATCTAATTGCTTGTCTAGATTGTTTCTTTTTAAACTTGGGTAATCCTACTTTTTTCCCTTTTCTTTTTCCTTTTAGACTAGAAAAATAATTGTTCCAAGCTGTCTGTAAATCTCTAAAAGATTGCTGCAAAACAATATTAGATACTTCAGATAACCAAGCTCTATCTGGTGTTTTTTTGGCTTGAGTAATAACTTGTTTATCTACATCTTTTGGTATTGGCAATCCTTCAATTAAAGCTTTTTTATACAACCATAGAGCGTCGTTATACACAACCCTGGCGCACCCAAAAGCTTTGGCTAAGGGTTCAATTTGATGAGGTTTAGGATAGATGCGGTAGTTGTATCTGGCTTTCATACCAATATCATACAATTACTAGAAGCCTTATTATATAAAGATTTGATGTATAATTTGTTATAGTTATTTCAAATAAAAGTGAGACATTAAATTACACAATAATTGCGAATAATATCATCAAGAGTAATGTCAGAAGCAGCATACATTCTAGCTCTCTTTAAAGCACTAAAGTCATG
>JASJCP010000083.1 GCA_030065935.1 Xenococcaceae cyanobacterium MO_167.B27 | reverse complement strand
AAAAAACTTTTGTACCAGTTCCAATCAAGTTTTTAAGTTGTACTATTAAAACCCACTTGCGTAGCGAAACCACCAAGAGCAAAAATTACAAAATCTCTGATTATACCACGAAAAACTTTTGCAAGAGTTCTAATAAAGCTACCGCTTTTAAACAGAAACGGTATTATCCCTCTTCTGTCACTTTCCGATATTTCTTAACGGGACTTAGACATTTTTAAGGCAAAAATAGACTCAAAGCCATATCTAGTAATGGTTTTACTTCGATTTGATAGGTTTCTTGATATACTTGGGTTTCAGGGATTTTTTGGGTTTTGGTGTATATCTATTGTCCTGTCTGGGTTTTCCGCTGTTTTCTTCTTATTTTTTGTCTAAGTACCATTAGCTAAAAGTAAAACTATCCACAGTTAAATCGTTAGAATTAATCCCAACCAAAACAGCAATATCCTGACTATCCAAACCAATTACTGTATTATCCCCTTCAGCCGTAATAACTAAATCGCTAAAACTCACATCAGTAATACCAATTACATCATTGCCAATTTCAAAGTCTGTAATGGTATCTTGAACCTCAGTACTAAGGTAGATAATATCGTTACCAGTGCCACTATAAATGCGATTATTACCATCGCTATGAGTTAAATCAATAGTGTCATTACCACTACCAGCAAAAACTAGATTGTTACTACCAGTAATGTCTAAGTTGTCATTGTTTATTGTACTGAAGACGGGAGTTAAACTAATGGGTTCTGGTTCATTGTCTAGTTTGGGATTAACCACAAACTCACTTAAAACAGTAGGAGTTAGATTGTTAATGATGTTGGGATTACCTAGTATTTCTGCTTCGCTATAACCATCAACACCGTAAGTAATGACCCTTAATTGTTGGGTGTTTGCATCAATATCAAACTCAGTCCAACTGTAACTATGTCCTACATAATAGTCTCCTTGCAAGAGTTGTGCATCAATTAAACCTTCTGCTTGGGGTAGATTTTTATCTAAGCCAATAGGATCGAAACCGAGAGGAGTTAAGAGGGTATCGTTAATAGCTTGTTTGACAAAATCATCTTTGTCGTTAGGAATGTCATCACTGTCGGGAGAAATGGGAAGGGAGTTGTATAAAGCTTGTAGTTCGGGGTTTTCAGCAATAGCTAAGTTGGCTATCAATTCTCCTGTCGGGGGGTCATAGGCGATCGCGCCTGTAGTAATTTCCCATACACTTGTAGCTATTTGTTCGCCGAAGGGTTCTGTTTGATAGGTAAGATTATTAACAGATGTCATGTGAACATCCGCAGCTACAAAGACAACGTTGTCAATGTTGTTCTCTTCTATAAAGCTGAGAAGTTCTGCTCTTTCATTCATGTATCCTTCATAGCTATCTACGTTGATACCAGGGAACAGATTTTGGATGGGTTCGGGTATCATCACGAACTTCCAAGTAATTCCTGCGCCCTCTGCTGCTATCAGGTCTTGTTTGAAGTCTTCTAGTTGTGCTTCTCCGAGTAAAGTGCGGTCTAAGGTAATAGATTCGGTTAAAACTCGTCCAATTTCCTCTGGATTGCTAATATCTGAAGCAGGAGTTAAACCCTCATCGCGGAAGGAGCGAGTATCAAGAACAAAAGTTGCTGCATCACTACCATAGGTATTGTAGCGATATAGTTGCCGTTCTCCTGCTGTTACTTCATCTCCTGTTTCCCCATAGAATTCATCTCGCAAGGGGTTATATTCTTGGAAGGCTTGTAAACCTGTTTCAAATAATTGGGTATCGTTAATAAAGCCTTCGGTTTCAGGGAATCTGTCATCGCTAGAAGCATCCGCACCACCAGCAAAGTCGTTAGTTACTTCATGATCGTCAATTGTTGCCAAAATAGAAGTAGAAGCCCGTAAATCAGCCCAATTATTAGAACCAAGACGATTACTATAGACTTCACTATGTTTTGCGCGATATTCCTCGATAGTTTCTACCTGTTCTTTCTGACTACCATCAAGATTTAACACCGCATCCGAACCATCATCAGCATAAATAGTGTCGCCATGTTGGACAAAGAAAGCTAAATCTCTTTCTGGTACATTATCAATAGCAGGATAAGGGGCTAATTCTCCGCGCCAGTCTCCAGAAACCCCAAAGCGTAACCCCCCATAAGTTCCAACTTCAACAGAGGTGGTAAATTCTCCGACTTCACTATCACCAGCAGCATCGGTTACACGATAATAATAATCTGTTCCTGATTGTAAGCCTATAACTTCTACTTTGACAGGAAGGGTAGTATCAATAACTTCTGTATTTACTGTTCCGATGATGTTATTAAATTCAGCATCAGTAGCATATTCAAAAGTGACATCACCTAATACTGTGCTGCGCGTCCACAATACAGTAGAGTCTTGAGTAGTATCTCCACTAGCAACACCATTAATTAAAGTTCGCGCTTGGGGATTGCGAGGATCGAACGCATTAGGATCGTATGGGGGTAAGTTGGGGAATATCTCGGCAAAATCTGCAAGGGAAACATATTTAAAATTAGTGTTGAAGTTCTGAATTTCTCCATCTTCAGGATCAGGGAATACTACTTCTGGAGTATTTGAACCATCTTGCACTACTAATAATCCCGCAGGATAATTATCCCCCAAAGGTACATTAATAATATCTGCACCATCAGATTCTTCTACACCTTCAACAGCAAAACTTCCCAAGTAACTATTACTTCCAGCGCGGTCATAAATAGCAAAGGTATTATCTCCCTGACTGGATGCGAGTAAGTATCCGTTTCCGTCTTCACCATAATAGATGGTTAAACCTTCCACATCTGCTTCTATATTTCCTCCCTCCACCGCGTCAACCAATATGGGTTCGCTGTTATCATCAGGTTCAGCAGAATATTTCCAGATTCCAAACTCTTCTTGTCCTACATAAAGATAGCCTGTTTCGCGATCGACTACCATTCCCTCTACTTGATAATCTTCTGGATTTTCTCCTTCAGGTACAGGAACATCAATAATGCGCACTACTTCCGCACCAACTTCAAAACCATCCGCAGCACCCAAACCAGCAGTTATTTCTAATTGGGCGACTTTATTACCATCAGCTTGAGAAACAAAGACATAAGTTTTACCATCAACCAAACTGGTATAGGTAGCCAAACCATAAGCAGTTGCTTCCCCATCGTCTATACCAAAAATTGATTCGGGAATATTAATAGAGGTTACATCGGTTAGTATTTCTGTTCCAGGTAATCCAGTAGAATCACCACCATCAGGATTAATGGCGAATATAGCTAGAGTATCATTAGCACGGTCAGATGCGATCGCTAAATCTACACTACTGGTTTCCCCTAACATATTGGTATATTCAACACCGTAAGCAATATCTACATTGTTGTAGCGGATATTTTTGGGGGTAATACTCTGAATTTCTGCACCTTCTAAGTCATAGACTCGCAAACCACCATTTTTAAAAGTAGTAATGACGAAACTCTCTTCGGGGTTTTCAGGATGAACATATATTGCAGGATCGTCTGCGTCTGGTGCATTATTAGGATCTGGATTATCTGGATCTCCGAATCTAATTTCTGAAGGTGTTTCTGTAATTGGGGTAATTGTGGGGATAGTATCAATATCAACAGCAAAAGCTAAAAACTGAGTAGCTTGTGCGTCGCTGAAGTTGTTGTCACTCGCAACAATAATAGACTGTCTTCCATCAGGGAGAGTTTCCCCAAAAGATACTGCTTCACTATTATCTAAAGTAATTCCTAAGTCACTAAAATCTACTAACAGTCTCTTAGAAACAATTGCATCAACGTCTGTAATTTCCCCTTCTTCATTTAACAAACCTTCAACACTACTAATATTTGTCGCGCCTTGTAAGTTAATTTCATAGAGACGGATATTGTTACCAACTCCCACAGCAAAAGAACGTTCTAAAGCTAGTAAAGTTCCAGTATTATCAATGGCTAGTAACTCTACTAAACCATTATCCGCAAAACTATCAGCAGGATCGGGTGGTACGGGAATAGCATCAGTTTCGTATAAGAATTCTCCCACTACTTCCCCAGTTTCTAAATCGTACTGCAAAATACGAACAGGGCTACCAGCTTCTAAAGAAGAACGTGAGCCATCTTGGAATAATGCGTTTTCTGTAGCGGTAAATAAGTATTTTTGGTCAGGAGTAATAGTTAAACTTTCAAAAGCTTGATTATTCTGGATTCCACTACTTCTATCTACTGTAGGTAAGAACTTATCAGGAACATCTAACTGAGCAAAAATTTGTCCACCGAGACTAAATTCAGCAATAAACGGATCCACTAAATTATTAGCATCTCCCTCAGAAGAAATAAATAATGTTCCTCTGTTGGTTAAAGCTATCCCTTCAGGATCGATACTAGAAGAAGAAAACGCCCTACCACCAGCATTAAGTAAAGTAGTAACATTCTGAAAGTCTATATCACCCTCATCTAAACTACCGTCACTGAGATCGATATCTATAGTATAAAAACGAGCATCATTTATATTACTGCGGTCATCTGATAAGGCATAATATACATCATTGGCAGCATCATAAGTTAAGCCCGAAATTCCCCCAACTTCTGTATCAGCAAAAACCAACCCTGTTGGAAAAACTACTTCCCCAAGAAAATCGAGATTAGTAACAGTCTTAAGGTTATTATCAATAACTTCTGGAGTGACATTAACATCTACAGATACCAAACGATGATCGGAACTAGGATAACCTACAGGCAATAAATTAGGATCGAAATCTCCTATTAAATTAAATAAAGGATCGTCAGCAGTAGTCCAAAATACCTCCGCCTCAGTAATTTCTAAATTCTGGGATGGTAACACATAATCAACTCTGAGATTACCAGGATAAGCATCATTAAAATCTGCTGTATCAAAAGCAGGATTACCGATATGAGTTTCGTTAATACCTCCTGTACGGTTACTCGCATCTATACCACCCTCGCTACTAGGAGTCACCGAAGTATTAACCAAAGGATTATCTAACAGTTGCAAAATAGCATTATCAGTACTACTCCCATCAAAAGGATCGGCATTTTGATCCCCTACTATCACAAATCTTTCACCAGCAGCTAAACCGCCATACCTACCCTCATCATCATAGATATAACCACCGTTACCAGGAGTAATATAATCCGCCCAAAAACGAATCTCATCATGGTTGCGTCTCCCATTACGATCCTCCTCGCCATCAAATACAGGGGGTGTAGGATGACTAGCAAGAATGTGAACTATCTCCCTATCAATTTCTACAGGAATATCCCAGTGACTCTTAGAAGATAAGCGAAATACCTCCAACTCTTCCTCTGAATACCAGTCATCAGGTTCAGGAGTAGTAGGATCATCAGGTAATAACGCATCTGGCATATCTTTCCACAATAAATTCTGAAAAGTCCGCACATTTTCACTATCTATAGGATATTTTGACAGTAAAACCATGCCAAACTGTCCAGGGAAAAAGCCAAAACCATAAGCATCCCCCGCGCCATTAGTTGTACCATCATTATCTAAATCAAACCCTGAAGGAATACCCGTGTTAGAAGGAGCAAGATAAACATAAGGATACTCCACTACATCCGCACCATTCTGAGAAACTCCTAAATAATTCTCTTGAAAAAGTGCTATGGCTTCTCCTGTTGCGTCATAATCAAACTCATTCAACAACAATACATCAGGGTTATTCCGTTGGATAATTTCTGCTACTGCTTGTGCTTGACTATTATCAGGATTAGACAAGTCTGTAATCAATTCTCCCTCTGCGCTGCGATTCAGGGTGACATTAAACGTCGCAAAACGTATATTATGGGTCATTTTTTTTGTAATATCCAGAATTTAAAAGTTATTCAACACCAATTGCCGTGCAGAATATAACAGCATCTAAAACAATAGCGATGCTAGGTTAAGCTAGAACAACTCTTAGATTAAGAAAAAACTATTTTAAGATTAAGGAAAAATAAAGAGCGATCGCGATCCTTGCCAATTTTACTGTTTCTTGAGAACATTACGAATTATAAATTACTGTTGAATGGTGAATGGGGAAATAATGTTGATTACTGTTCACTGTTGACTGTTGACTTTTTAATGGGCAATGGGGATTGATTGTTATTACTTATTACTTATTACTTATTACTTTCTTCCTCATCCCTCATCCTTCATCCCTATATAAATAAGGAGTGTTAATAAAAAATCTTGAGTAATAATCAGTGGTTTCAATATCCAGTCAAAGCCCAACCTCATCATACAGATTATGCAGGGATTGTATGGCATGGTTCTTATATTAATTGGATGGAAGAAGCTCGCGTCCAATATCTTACCAATCAAGGTGTAGAATATACTGACTTAATCGCTCTAGGTTGCGAGTTACCAGTAGTTGAAATGTCTCTGCGCTACCACAAAGGAATGAAACTAGGAACATCCGCCATAGTAAAAAGTCGGATCAGTAGTTATCGAGGGGTGAGAATTCAATGGGAACAAAATATTTTCTCTGCCCAAGAAGAACATACCTATGTAACTGCACAAATCACTCTAGTAGCAGTAGATCGACAAAACCAAAAGATATTACGTCAACCACCCCATCTACTGCAAAATATTCTCGGAGAACTTACCAGTTAAATTAATACTACTAACTACTAACTACTAACTACTATAGGGCGCAAGGCTTGCGCGGATACAATCAATTTTAAAATAATTGCCAATCATGGGAAGTTAATCTTTTGAGTCGCTCTAGTCGTTTGGTAAAGTAGCTATGGTCTAATCTTGACCAACAATGAATTATTGCTGCATTAATATTAATCGACCATACCCAAATATGAGCAGCTTGCGTCCAAGCTTGTAAAGAATTTACTTCTTCAGGAGTCAAACTCTGTACTGTACTATATCCGTCAAAGAAAGCATCCCGAGTTTTTCTACTAATTCCTGCGTTTAAAGATACCTGTAAAAACTTGGCTAGATCAAAAGCACGCCAACCATAACCACACTGATCGAAATCAAACAAAGTAATTTGATTATCGGCGGTAAAGTGAGCATTTCCACTGTGAGGATCTCCCCAACAAATACCCCAAAAAGGGGGTTCTTGTGGTATGTTGGCTACTTGCTGCTTAATTTCGGCGATCGCCTTTTCTAAATAAGCTATATCTTCTGGCTTTGTTTCGAGAAAAGGGGCAATAGTACTAAAAGACTCATCTAGTAAATATTCTGTAGTTAAAGCCTGACGCTGAACATCACTGTGAAATTTAGTTCCTATTTGGTGGATTTTTGCCAGAGTCTCTCCTAAGGTTTGACTTTGTTTGATATTCAAATCCCCCAGGGGGATTTTTCCAGGGGCATAGGGAAATAAAGCTGCATAGCGATCACCTTCTAAAGCTGGAATAGTAACTAAAAGCTCACCTACTCTAGTGTAAATAGGATAAGCCACAGGCAGACAATTACGACGCAAAAAATCTAGTAACTCTAATTCAAACTGAACATCTGATTGAGAACGCCAATGATGATGGGAAACTCTCAATATATAAGATTTTTGCTGTGTCTCCACCAAATAAATATCACTAAGTCCACGATTCCACAATAAGCAACTCGTCACAGCATCCAGATTATACTGAGACAACACATCGCTTACTAATGCTTGAGGAGCAAGAGTGGAATAAATAGCAGGAAATGTATCTCGCTGCGCCATCAAAAGCTAGAAGTTTTTAAATAGGAACTAAACAGTACTTAGACATTCCTCTATATTAAGGTAATTGCCCCAGAAAACAAAATAATACCAATTGGATGAGGGTGTTGAGAGACTTGGATGATAATAGGGTGTAGGGTGTAGCTGCGTAGGCAGACTTTATTTGTAGCACTGCTGTTTCAACCTGTAAATAAAGAGTAGGTTGTGACAACAGGATTTGGTATTAGTGGTAAAGTCTTATGAAATATGGGATTGGAGCTTCTGTTGAGTAACCCTAAAAGGTTGAGGTCTGCTTCGCAGCACCTTCGGTGGCGCACTTTGAAATCCTCAACAGAAAGACAACTGCAATTGTGACAAAGAGGTATCTCACATAAGACAGAGGAAACGGTAGTTCATATATCGAAAGCAGTATCTGTACCTTGGAACATTAACCAAGATAAGAAAAAGTTGGCAATAAAAATAGCTAACAATGCTGTTACTACTGCTGTAGTGGTTGATTGTCCTACTCCTTTTGCGCCACCTGTAGTGGTTAGTCCCCAGCTACAACCAATGATTGATACTAATGCACCAAAGACTATCGCCTTGAGGACAGCACTAAATAAATCCCAAACCTGCATAAAATTCTGTATCGAATCCAGAAAGACCACCTCTGATATACCATACAAATACCTAGATATGATCATGCCCCCCAGTATCCCAGTAATTAGAGAAATAATCGTCAAAATAGGTAACATCATACAGCAAGCCAAAACACGAGGTAATACTAAATAATCAATAGGATCGGTTTTGAGAATATAAAGCGCGTCAATCTGCTCTGTTACTTTCATTGTGCCGATCTCTGCTGCAAAAGCTGACCCCACCCTTCCTGCAATTACTACTGCGGTTAATACGGGAGCTAACTCCCTAGTCAAAGCTAAAGCCAGTACCCCTCCTACTGCTTGTCCTGCACCAAAATCAAGAAATTCCTTTGCTACCTGAAGGGTAAATACCATACCTACAAAAGCAGCCGTAACTACTGCTATTCCTAAAGAATCGGGTCCTACTGCTGCCATTTGTTCGATAGTATTACGACGATTAATCTTAGCTTTTAACAAATGCACTATTGTTTGTCCAGCCAAGAAGATGGCTGCTATCATCCTTTGCAACCACACTTTCAGTCCACCATTAAATTTTGCTGTACTAGCCATTAGCTATTGCTCTGTTTTTTATCTGTTGTATCCTAACAATAAAAAATCAAGACTACAATCCAGCTAAAAGTCTTTACTCTTCAGTCTTGTCAATGCGGAAACGTTCTACAGAAGATAATAAATCCCGAGCAATACTAACTAAGCTTTGGAGTGAACCAGCTACCCGTTGCGACTCTTGAGATGTTGCTTGCGCGGTTAACTCTACCGATTGCATTACTTGTGCCACCGCACGGGAATTTTCTCTTTGCTCTACCGTGTCAGCCGTAATAGAACGAACCAATGTATCAATACGATTAGATACCTGAATAATATCTTCTAGTGCTGTTTTTGCTTGTTCTGCCCTATCGGTTACGTCGATAACCTCTTGAATACCCTCTTCCATTGCAGTCATTACAGAGCCAGTTTCACTTTGAATTTGTAATACAATCTGCTCAATTTCTTTCAAAGATTTACCAGATCTATCCGCTAACTGACGTACCTCATCCGCAACCACTGCAAAACCGCGACCAGCTTCACCAGCTTTTGCTGCTTGAATCGAAGCATTAAGTGCTAGTTGGTTGGTTCGTTCCGCAATCTGAGAAATTAACAGCACAATTTTGGAGATTTCTTGAGAAGCTTCTGCTAATCTTTTTACCTTACGAGCAGTATCAGAAACCGTCTCGCGAATTTGGAAAATTCCAGCTACCGTACTTTCTACCGCTTTACCACCTTTGAGGGCTGTTACAGAGGAAGAGCGGGCAACTTCTTCCGCTTCACGGGCATTTTCTGCTACCCTCTCGATAGACTCAGTCATCATCTGTACCGAGTTGAGAGTCACAGCCAATTCTTCCGCCATCCGCAACGCTTCACTTGATTGGTTACGAGCAAATAATTCACTATCTGTAGAACTTTTATTCACTTGTTCTGCTGCTTGTTTTACCTGACGGACGATTTCTCGCAGACTTTGAATGGTTAAGTTAAAAGCGTCTGCAACTGCACCCAGTACATCCGCGGTAACAGTGGCTTGTACGGTTAAATCCCCCCTTGCTGCTCCTTCTACGTCGTCCAATAAGCGAATAACTTGGCGTTGTAAATCTTCTTTGGCTTGTTCTGTCTCTTCTGCTCTTCTTTGTGCTTCTTGAGTGGTAGTTAAAATCACTCTGGTCATGCGATTGAACCCACTAGCCAAACGCCCAAATTCATCTTGGGAATAAACTGTAGCTTTGGCGTTCAAATTCCCCTGATAGACATCTTCAAATTGACTTTGTAAATTTCTGGCAGACTGTTCTACTTGTTTGGTAATAACTCGACCCAAGAACATAGATGTTCCAAGACTGCTGACACCAGCTACCAGAGACATCAAAGCACTGGCTTTAAACGCAAAAAACAAATTGTTATCGTCATCTTCAGATATCAAACTAATCCCAACTATTCCCATCCCTAAAACTGCAACAGCCGAGATGATTCCTGTGGCATAAGCGGTAGTCAACTGCTTTTTCTGCATCGAAGAATTCATAAATCCTCCGAGGAATCCTTGTTTAACTTCTACTGTCGGCTCAAGTATTTCCGACTCTAAAATTGCATCAACGCTATTTTGACCATTAACGTCGACACCTGTAACATTAAGCAGGTCTGATTCTTGTTCTGCCTCTTTTAGGGATAAATCTGAACCGGCTTCGTTAAATTCTTCAGCAACATTAAATAAACCAGTATCAGGAAGCCCTTGTTCTAGTTCTTCTAAATCAAAAAAACTACTATCAATTTCATCAAATTCTAATTCATCCTGATAGTCTAATCCATCTTGTTCCGAAGACTCACTAATATTAAAACCACCAGAGTAATCTACAGTAGAGGATTCGGTTAAGACGGTATCTATCTCTAAATCTAAATTTTCTTCCAAGTCTGAGAAATGAGTTTCTTCATCATATTCTTCCAGATCATTGTCTTTGTCTGCATCAATCTTGTCCTCAAAAGATTCCGATAGCAAATCTTCATCTTCCGAATCCACCATAAAGGTTGAACTGTTATGTATAGAATTATGATTAACATTTTCCTCTACTGCTGTAACATTCTCTGACTCTAATGATTCAGCACTACTGAATCCATCGGAAATTATTTCTTCATCAGAGTTAGATGCAAATTGAGCAAAAGGGTCTTCTCCATAACTATGGTGAGAATCTTCATTTTCTTCTAAATCATCTTCTTTCCAACCAAAAGGATTATCAAATGAATCTTCTGCTTCTAGATTCAGATCATTGTCTGGATCATTATCATTAAATTGGAAATCGTCCCAGTCTTCTGTCTCGGGAGCCTCATAACCATAGTCTGAGCCTTCCGCTTCAAATTGTTCTTGTAACTGTTGTATTTGTTTAATTCCTTGGTTGGCTAAATCTCGTAAATCTTGATCTTCACTTAATCTTAAAACTGCTTCATATTGCTGTTGTGCGGTATCATAATTTTGAGAGCCATAATATATATGACCTCGCAGCAGTAGTATATTAGGATTTTCAGGGAATTCTGTCACTAGTTGTTCGATAATTTCAGCAGCTTGTGTAAAGTTCCCCTGTAAATATTCTCTTTCTGCCTGTCCGTATTCTTGTGAATAATTAGTTCCTGATGCCATTTTTTTGTCAAGTTAATTAAAGTTTTTTTAATAAGTAATAATCTACCCATTAGCTTTGACCCTCAATGGCTGTTAAATTATAAAATTTGTATAACACTATTTATAGGTTTTTATATAGGAAGTCAGTATAACTTTTAACAGATACACTTGAGGTGTCTAGATACTCTTATTAAGTAGCCCATCTTGCAGAACGAAGGATTTTAGGAGAGTCTAACAGATATAACGCTTTATTTTCTGTATTTTTCCCTTGCCATTGTCCTAAAACAAAAGGAGCCATACTATCGGGTAAATTATCTGTAGCTTGTAAGGTTTCTAAGTCTAACCAATCCATATCTCCTATTGACTCAATTGCTAAACCCAATACTTGTTCCTGGGTTTCAATAGCAATTACGGGGATAGTTGGTCTATCTGTATTTACTGCCCTTGATTCTCCTAAAAATTGACCCAAGTCCGCTACCCATACAATTTTACCTCTTAAATTAATTGTTCCCAGTAGTAAAGGAGAAGCATTAGGAATCGGAGCAATCTCATCGGGAGTAGGTTGGGTTACTTCTGCGATTCCTGTTGCTGGCAAAGCCAATTCTTTACCAGAAGCTAGATAAAATCTTAAGTGAAGCTCACCTTCAGGATTCTCTAAGGTGTGAAGTTCTAAAGAAAGTTCTTGATCGTTTCCAGTAAATAAGTCTGGATTAGTAACCATAGGCTTTTTTGTGATTGGTTTTTTTGACGCTGGTTGCTATTAAATATCAATCAGTAATCTCCATAGCCAATAAAGCTATGCCCTCAATAACTGTTTAACGGTTCCAATTAGTTCCACTGGTTGAAAAGGTTTTGCTATATAAGCATCAGCCCCCTGTTTCATTCCCCAGTAGCGGTCAAATTCTTCTCCTTTGGAAGAACACATGACCACTGGTACATTTTGAGTTTTAGGATCGGACTTAAGACGACGACACAATTCATAACCGTTCATCCGTGGCATTACAATATCCATAACTACGATGTCGGGGTTAAACTTTTCCAGATGTTCTAAAGCTTCTACTCCATCACAAGCTACAGCAACTTTTAGCCCACTTCCTTTGAGTAAATCTGAAATCATCTGTCTTTGTGCCAAACTGTCTTCCACGATTAAAACTTTGCTCATAACACGCTATACTGTAAAAATTCATACTTGCTTATCTAAGATTTTACTTTGTTGTCAGTATGACTGGCTCAAACCTGATTAGAAAAATTAAATTTTTCCTTAGTCTTTTATAATCATTTATCTCCAATTAGTCGATTTTTTTTGACAATTACCAATTTTAATGTTTAATCTTGGTTTTTAGTTTAAGTCCTCTGGATTTTACTGGTTGTTTCTTAAGTAATTCTACTAGCTTAGACCAAGCAACTCTCTAAAAGAATAAAAAAACCCGAAATTGACTAAAGTAAATCTTCTTTTACCTTATCTTGGAGGGAACTAATATATAAATATATGCTGGTTTTGGCTCTCTGATTCAGAATATACTCTACATTTTCACCAATTGCCAAATTCTAATGTAGATAATCCATTTAAGACATCTCTTCAGTCAGGATAGGTAGGTGTTTTTAGTTCTACTTCCAAGTTTAACTAGGATAAGTTTAAACTTAGAAGAATCAGGACGGTTTATCCCATTTTTCACACCCCTTGGCAACGAATTCTGATGCTGGTTATGCTAGTTGTATAAAATATGTGAGTCTTGGTTAAACTGTTTAAATGGTAATTACAATCTTTATTCGCAGCTTCCATAAGTCTATAGCGTGATCGCGATTGAAGGAATAATACTCAATATACATTAAGGTATCAAAATACGTCAGTTTTTCAGCTACCAAGACAAAAAAAATTAAATTTGTTCTAGTTTAAGTCTAATCAAACACAAGAGGGTTGTAAGAGTGCGATATTTGGCAGAAGTACAAAGACAAAGTAAAGGGTTTATGGGAGGATTTGAGACTAAACTCAAACTTCTGGCTAATCAGCGTAATGACCGTAGTTGGAGTACCATATCTGGTAACGAGTTTATTGGGATTGAAGATACAAGCAATCTTGGTGACGGTGCTTTAGTCATCGCTAACATAGTTAATCGACAAGTTCAAGGAAAACTCGAATCTGCTTCTAAAGAAATCCTAGGGGTATTACAGGGTTTCTCTCGACTCTTGGAAAAAACCCAAAGTCAAGAAGAAGAAATTAAAGTGTGGAAAGAATCTCTAACCATCCAAAGTGAAGAGTTAAGTAAACGAGAAATAGAAATAGATACTCGTTTAGAACAATTAGAACAAATGGAAGAGGAACGAGATAAAATTAACCAAGCTAAAGAAGAGGCAGAGAAGCTCCGTTCTGAATTTCAAGCTAAAAGTCAAGACTTAGAGCAAGCGTGGGAGCAACTTGAAGGCAAGCAAAATTATTTAGAGCAGCAAATTAAAGATAATAGAGTTTTAGATGAAGCTCAAGTTAAGCAACTACAAAAATTACTGAATTCTTTATCTCTAGATAATAACCCCTCAGATTCTATCAAAGAAAAACTGTGTTTAGTACTTAAGAATATTAATAGCCAACAGGAATATTTAGATAAACATTGGCAAAATTTAGAGCAATCTAAAAAAAATCTTCAACAACATAGCAATGATGTTACTCAATATGAAACAGAATTAACCAACCTCAAACAAGAATTAGACTCCACTATCAAATCACTAGAAGAGAATCAAAATAAAAAATTAATTGCTCAAGAATCATTAAATAATAAACTGCAACTTCTGGATTTTTTTTCAGCGCAGCAACAGCACTATAATGAAGTTCAAGATTCCTTTGCTCTTTTAGGTATTGCATCATCAGATGTAGATTTATCACAAAAAATCAATCTAGATGATTTAGAAAATATCCCTTTACCAGAATTAGAAGAAATTGTTAACAGCCTTAAAAAAGATTTAGAAAAAGTGGCTCGATTTGTGAATGAACAGGAAGAAGAGTTAAGCTGGCAAGGTAAAGCTGTTAAAGAATTAGAAACTAAAATACAACAAGCTAGTGAATTTGATCGCTTGTCTCTTGAACAAGAGTTGGCTGAAGAAAAAGAAGCTGAAGAAATGTTACATGAAACTTTAGTAGGGCAACGTCGTTCTTTAAAAGAAAGACATGAAGTGCTACTGCAACATTCACGGATTCTAAAACGTCGTCAGGGAATAGTTGATTTAGAAGATGACTTAGAATCTGTAGACTTAGAGCCAATTAAAGCTAATTTATGGATACAGCAAGAAGCATTAAAAGAGCAAGAAAACCAAACTCAGCAAGAAGTGGAAAATCTTAAAAAAACGCTCCAAACCTTAGAACAAGATATTCAAAAACAAATTATTGAATATGACAAAATTAATCAAAAAGTTACGGAAAAACAAGAAGATTATCAAAAAATTAATTTAGGAATCGGGAATTTACAATCCCAAATCTTATTTTACCAAGAAAACTTACAACCTTGGCAAGATAGCTTAAATATAATCAGACAAAATTCAGAAGAGATAGAGTCTTTAATAGCTGGTAATTCCGGAGTCAGCTACAGTCAAATATTATCTGATATAGATGAAATTATTAAAGAGCTAGTAGCAACTCCTATAAGGTCGTGATATTTGAGATAGCAAGTAGCTTTGAACGCAAGTAGGAAATAGGGAATGGCGAGACTGGGGACTAGTGGTTAATTATTACTTATTAGTTATTAGCGTAAATCACCAAGAAATAAATTTCTTGGCTAATACCTCAAGTAGGCGTTTGGCATCTCCTTACCCCTACTCAAGAGGAATGTTATGTAGTTTTAATAACAGTTATAGTCTATTTCAATAGACTTATTGTACAATCCGCGAAACTTCAGTTTTAGGGGGTTTGGTATCGATGTGTAATATACGAGTATTGCTTATTACTTTTGAATAGGTAATAGTTAAAATCTCAAACTCCATAATTACCTGTAGGAATAGAGGCAATGAGTTGACGGGTATAGCCAGTTTTCGGATTCTGATAAATTTCTTCTGCGGTATCTATTTCCTCGATTTTACCCTGATTCATTACGACAATGCGATCGCTCATAAATTTAACCACACTTAAATCATGGGAAATGAAAATATAGGTTAAACCAAATTCTGCTTGTAACTCTTTGAGTAAATTTAAAACTTGAGCTTGTACCGAAACATCCAAAGCGGAAACAGACTCATCACAGATGATAAACTGAGGTTGCAAAGCCAAAGCACGGGCGATACAAACTCTTTGTCTTTGTCCTCCTGAAAATTCATGGGGATAGCGATCGCCAATATCAGGACTTAAACCCACCCTTTCTAATAAATAAGCTACTCTTTCCCTACGCTTGCGCTTATTTCCTCCTACCTTGTGAACTACCATCGGCTCGGCGATCGCATTTCCCACAGTCATTCTGGGGTTTAGGGAATTATAGGGGTTTTGAAAAATAATCTGCATTTCCCTTCTCAGCGATCGCATTTTGGGATTCTGAGAAGGAATATCCGCAATATTCTCGCCTCGAAACCTAATTTCTCCTCCCTGTGCTGGAATCAACCGTAAGATAGTTCTTGCTAGGGTAGATTTTCCACAACCAGATTCCCCTACTAAACCTAAAGTTTCCCCTGGATAAACTTCAAAAGAAACATCTTTTACTGCCATAAAATAGTTTTCAGTACGCCCAAACATTCCTTTCTGAGGAAAGCCGACTCGTAGTTTATGGACGGAGATTAGAGGGGAATTATCAAGTAACTTAGTTAATCTAGCTTCCTGTTGAGATTCTGTAACTATATTAGAATTTATAGCGGTCAAATCCCTTGATTTCTCCTGAATTATAATATTTCCTTCCTCATCTTTTGTCACCTTCATAAAGTCTGCTACTGTAGGCAAAATTTGCAACTTACGATCCAAACGAGGACGACAAGCTAACAAGCCTTTAGTATAAGGATGTTGGGGATGAGTAAAAATAGTTTCAATGTCTCCTGCTTCCACAACTTTCCCGCGATACATCACTGCTACTCGATCCACCAACTCAGCAATGACAGCTAAATCATGGGTAATGAAGATAAGAGACATTCCTCGCTTACTACACAACTCCCGTAACAAATCTAAAATAGTAGCCTGTACCGTCACATCTAAAGCCGTAGTTGGTTCATCGGCAATTAGTACCATAGGGTTACAAGAAATTGCCATAGCAATAGTCACTCGTTGTAACTGTCCCCCAGAAAGCTGATGGGGATAGCGTTTGAGCATAGATAGCTTTTGCTTATTGATGTGGCGGGTAATAACTTTATCGCTAGTTTCCTCTGTTTCTGCAACGTATTTATCTCGTAACTCTTGATCGCTAGGGAATAACTTAACTTCTTGTAACAATGCGATCGCTTTTCTTTCCGCTTCTATTTTGGAGACATTTTGATGTAATAAAATTGCCTCTGTAAGTTGAAACCCAATACTATATACAGGATTTAAAGCACTCATGGGTTCTTGAAAGATCATGGCAATTTTGCCCCCACGGTACTTTCTGCGACTTTCTTCCCTCAGATTAACTAAGTTAACGGGGGGCTGATCCTGTTGGTGAAACCAAATCTCTCCTTGGGTAATTTTCCCTGGATAAGAGATTAAACCCATAATTCCTAGAGAAGTGACCGACTTTCCCGAACCTGATTCCCCAACTATCCCCAATTTTTCGCCTTTTTTCAGTTCAAAATTGAGATTATCTACTGCAACTACAGTTTGATCCTCGGTAATAAATTTTACTTGCAGGTTACGAACATCTAATACTACGGGTTTGGTCATAAAACTAATCAGAACAATTTAGTTAGATTTTAGAGAAATGAGCTAAACAGTTACAATGTTAAATAGACAGTAATATCAAAAGCCTATGAACAATAATGAGACTGAACAGAAGCTTTCTACCGACAGAGTAGAAGTATCTATTCATCTAGATTCAGAAGTTCTAGAACAATTACGGCATTTAACCAACGATCCTAGCAAAACTATCGAAGTTGCTATTAAACAATGGTTAAAAGGGGAAAGAGAAGCCAGTAGTGACCTAGCAAGAACTTTTAGACGTAATCCACCTCTTCCACCACGAGGAGAATGGAACGACTAAATGAGCGTAGCATCATATTTTGGATGGTGAAGGTTGACGGGGAGCGGTGGAAGCCTAAGTCAGTGTAAGACCCCACCGAATGCTGACAAGCGAGCGAACATCCACCAAGGGAAGACAGAAAAATTTTTTTTCCTCCCGATATAAAATCATCCCCCAATTGTGCAACGCCACTGTTTTCAAAATACTTACCAGAGATTGAGCTATCAGCACAACACTTAGTTCGATCTCTGAGTTTGACCTTAACCAAGAAATATCAATTATGTATGCTTCTGAAATATTCCTATATATCAAATCTATAGGTTATAGTTTCAGGGAAGAGGTTAAAATTTTGACTGCATTCTGCGGTTGGGGAAATATTCTGCTAGAACTACCCAGTTAACTCTAAGATTCATTCTCTTTAAGGTAGCTTGCGGAGTTTTTATCTAATATGACTTTGACCAACATTGAATCAGATAAGCAGAGCTTTCCCCACAGTCTTCGTATTTCCTATGGCGGAGTAACCTTAACTTACCTTTAAACACCCTAATTGACCTGCCGATGTTTACTGGATTTTCAGAACTTAGTAATAATCATACTGCTCCAGCGTTAACTGACTCTATAAGTTGGCAACACTTAGGAGCAGAATTAGTTTTTACTCAAGATAATTCTGGTAGGTATCTTTCTTTTTGGTGGGCAAAAGCTCAAGAATATGACTTGAATAATCAGGAGTTAGTGGGGACTTCCTATCAAGATATTTTTACTCCCATAGATCGAGAAGCATATATTAGTAAAGTAAGAAGAGTTCTCAAACGAAGACTTCCTGAACAGTGTTATTGTCTGTTTCAGCATCAAGAGCATTCTGTTTCATTAGAGCTAATTATTAGCCCAATCTTACCAGCCAAGGGCGAACCAAAAACAGTTTTGGTCATGGGACATTTACTCAACGAAGCTGAGATGTTTCCTTTGAGTAGTTCTAATTCTCATCTTCCTATTTATAGCTACCAAAAAATTCTGACTCAGATAGCCCATAAAATTCGTCGCAGTCTTAATCTAGAGACAATTTGGCAACAAACTGTTAACAGTCTGGGTGAAGTTTTTTCAGTGAGTCGTTGTTTAATTTTGTCCTACAATGTCAAGTCCCAAAAATTAACGGTAGAAGCAGAATATCATCAACCAGAATTGATTTCAGTCTTAAGTTTGAGCTTTGATGTGCAAACCGAACCCTATTTTGAACAAGCTCTTAGTTCTCCTAACCCTATCGCTGTAGATCAACTAGTATTAGATGCTTCAGGGGCTAAATCTATCTTAGTAGCACCCACTTCTTACAATAATCAAAGTAACGCCCTGATTTGTTTACAGGAATGCGATCGCTATCGCAGTTGGACAACCACAGAAATAGAATTGGTTAAGGAATTAGCTGAACACGTAGGAACAGCGATCGCTCATGCCAGGCTTTATCAAGAGTTAGAAATAGCTAGCATCCAAGCAGAAGAAGCAAATCGCCTCAAAAGTGACTTTCTCGCCAATACATCCCACGAATTAAGAACCCCCCTCAATGGTATTATTGGTTTTCTGAAGCTGTTACTAGAAGGGATGGCAGATAACCCCGACGAGCAGCGAGAATTTATCCAAGAAGCTTACAAATCCTCCATACATCTCCTGAATCTCATCAACGACATCCTAGATATTGCTAAAATCGAGGCAGGTAAAATGGAGTTGGAGCTAACAGAGATCGAATTAGAAGAGTTGTTCCAAGATGTAGATAATCTGATCCGAACTCAAGCAGAACAAAAAAATCTGAATTTTCAGCTTAAGTATCCTGCAACTCTGACACCTATTACTGTATATGGAAACTATCAACGACTGCTGCAAATTATGCTGAATTTGGTGGGTAATGCGATTAAGTTTACCCATGAAGGAGGAATTGTCATCACTGCGGAAGTGGTAGCCAAAAAAATTCTGGGTACACCGCAAAATTTCCCTGGAATAGTAAAAATTAGTGTGGCTGATACAGGAATTGGTGTCTCTCTCGAAAAACAAGATAAGTTGTTTGAAAATTTCTTTCAAGTGGATGGTTCTCGCACCAAGTCTTATGGAGGAACAGGTTTGGGGTTGGCAATTTCTCAAAAACTAGTAGAAGCTATGGGGGGTACAATCTCGTTTTATAGCATGGGAGAAGGATTAGGCTCTACTGTGATTTTTACTGTTCCTCTCACTCATCTTCCTGTGATGAAAACAGTTTAATTAAGTATCATATCCATTGACTCAGTTCTGTTGTCTAGGATGCACTTTATCAGAGCTATTCTAGCTATTCTAATTTTAGTAAGGGTATCAAATCTTAAGATAGTCGTTATAAAATTCTAATAAATTTTACAATATTTAATAAATTAGTGTATTGTTATAAATATGGAACTCATAAATTAACCCATCTAGTGTCAACTCGATTCATCCTCTAGTAAGCCACCAGAGCCGAAAATTAAGACAAACTCTGAGCTACAGCCAAACAAGCACTGCACTAAGACAGTAATAAATAAAAACTCAATTTGTAACATAACTCAAACTAAATTTTAATAAACCATTGTCTTCGATCTCTAATGAACGCAATTTTCTAACCCAAATATTTCCTAGGTCACATATATAAATAAAAGTTAATAAGTAGCCCAAAATCACCATGAAATCAGCCCAAAAGTCTAACGATTTAGTCAGAAGTTACCTCAAAGAAATTGGTCGTGTACCCCTTCTCACCCATGAGGAAGAAATCCTATACGCTAAAAGAGTCCAAAAAGAAATCACTCTGACCAAAATTCGGGAATCTTTAGCAGAAAAATTAGGCACAGAACCAACCCACGAACAGTGGGCGGAAGAAGCAGATTTATCAGTACAAGAGTTAAACACCCTCATTGAAGCAGGAGAAGCAGCTAAACGCAAAATGATCGAAGCCAATCTGCGTTTGGTGGTGTCGGTTGCTAAAAAATATCTCAAACGCAATCTAGACTTGCTGGATTTAATTCAAGAAGGCACTATCGGAATGCAACGAGGAGTAGAAAAATTTGACCCTACCAAAGGGTATCGCTTCTCAACCTACGCCTACTGGTGGATTCGCCAAGCTATCACTAGAGCGATCGCTGAAAAAGGTCGCACAATTCGCTTACCAATTCACATCACCGAAAAACTCAATAAAATCAAAAAAGCCCAAAGAAATCTGGCACAACAAAAAGGTAGAACAGCAACAATCATAGAACTAGCAGAAGAACTAAATTTAACTCCCAAACAAGTTAGAGACTATCTAGAAAAATCCCGTCAGCCAATATCTTTAGATGTTAGAGTGGGAGACAACAATGATACAGAGTTGGGAGATATGTTAGAAGACTTGGGTCAGTCTCCAGAAGACTATGCTGTGTATTCTTCCTTAAAAAGAGACTTAGAAAAATTGATGTCCAATTTGACACCCCAGCAGCAAGAAGTAATATCCCTTCGATTTGGGTTGGCTGATGGTAAGCCCTTGACCTTGGCAAAAATCGGTGATTGTTTAAATATTAGTAGAGAAAGAGTCCGACAAATTGAAAGAGAAGCCCTTTCCAAATTGCGTAAGCAAAAAACAGTCATTCGTGAATATCTAGCCAGTTAAACTAAACTCATAATGAAAGCCGTAACTCTCAAAGTTCGGTTTTACTAACAGCAAAGAGACTGGAAAACTGTTAGATTGGTTGAACAGTATTGCTCTAATCAGCAAACTTGTTAGACTCTAATTTCATGTATCCTTAATATTTTTGGGAGGTAACAAATGAATCAAGAAAATCGCCCTCAAAACATTTTCGGCAATAATAGTGATATCAATCACTTATGGCAGTATGTCCAGTCTCTTAGTCCAGAAACTATTGCCCAACTTTCTCGACCAGATTCTCAAGAAGTTTTCCAAGTAATGGAACGCAATATAATTGGTTTGTTGGGCAATCTACCATCAGAACAATTTGAAATATCAATTAGTGCTAACCGAGAACATTTAGGGAAATTGTTAGCATCAGCCATGATGAGTGGTTACTTTCTGCGTAATGCGGAACAGCGTATGACTTTTGAAAAATCTCTACAAGAGATAGATGGCAATTTAAACAATGAATAAATCAGCAATATTAACTATTACTAATTGTCGATAACTATCTATGGCTGAAACATCATCCTCAACTCCTCACAAAGTTATTGGAGTGGGAGTCATTCACAATAATCAAGGAGAAATTCTCATTGACCGTAGGCTTAATAGAGGAGAAATGGCGGGATTGTGGGAATTTCCTGGGGGAAAGATCGAGAATGATGAAACAGTAGAAGAATGCGTCAAAAGAGAAATTAAAGAAGAATTAGGTATAGAAGTAGCAGTAGGCTCACGCCTACTGACTATTAACCATGACTATGTTAAATTTACAATAACTCTCTTTGTTCATTATTGTCAGTACATATCTGGAGAGCCACAAACTATCGAGTGTCAAGAAGTGCGCTGGGTGAAAGTAGAGGAAATTCACCAATACACATTCCCTCAAGCAAACATTAAAATCATCGATATGTTACAAAGGCAAAAAATGTAAACTAAATAAAATGTCTGCAACCAACCCTTCTGATAATCTCATAATTAGGGAATTTACTAGCTCCAAACAAACCAAATTATTTCAATCGCTTCAAGATGCACGCTTAACTGGTTATTTAACTTTTATTAATCCGCTACAGCAAAACCAGTGGTATTTTGCCTTATATCAAGGTCAAGTTTTATATGCGACAGGAGGCAAACATCCCCTAAGACGTTGGCAAAGAAATATGACTTCTTTTCTTCCTAGTGTGAATTTCGATCCATCCTATATGTATCAAAAATTTGCTCAAATATCTGCTACTAGTAATTCTAGTGATGATGAGACAGTAGAAATTAGTCCAACTTTTTGGGAATATAAACTGTTACACACCTGGGTAGAAAATAAAGAGATTAGAGATGAGCAAGCTCAAATTTTAATTTACTCTACTGTTACAGAAATTCTGTTTGATATTACTCAGGGAATGGAGGTTATCTGTCGAGCGGAGGTAGATGATAGTTTATTTACCCTGTTAGATGGAATATCTTTAGCGTCTGTAATTTCTGAAAGCCAAAAACAATGGCAAGAATGGCAAAATGCGATGGTTGCAGATCGCTCTCCCAATCTAGCACCAGTAATTTTACAACCCAATCAACTAAAACAAAAGACAGAACCTCAAGTTTATCAAGAGTGGTATGAATTGTTGAACGGAGAGCTAACTTTAAGAGATATAGCGGTAGAAAAAAAAATACCGCCTCTGAAAGTAATTCAATTCTTTCTCCCCCATATTCAATCAGGGATAATAGGATTAGTTGAGGTAGGGGATATAGGACAACCTCATAACAGTGATACCGTCTTAATTGTAGAAGAAAATAAACAGCAACCACTCATTGCTTGTATTGATGATAGTCGCGTAATTACTTCGATGATCGAGCAAATTTTAGCCGTCGGGGGCTATCGTTTTGTGGCAATTAACGACCCCTTAGAGGCTGTTTCCCGCTTAAAAGAATGCCGACCCGATCTAATTTTACTCGATATCTTTATGCCTGAGATAGACGGCTATGAGCTTTGCTCACAACTACGTCAAAATCCTTATTTTGCTGATACTCCGATCATTTTCTTGACTAGTAGCGATAGTGTAATTGATAGGATTAAAAGCAAAATAGCTGGCTCTTCCTATTTTCTCCAGAAAACAGTAGATGCTGATAAATTGTTAAATACTATTGCTAAACATTTACCATCTGGAGCATAAAAGGCGTAAAGATCGAGTTGGAGAAAATGAAACATCACATCTTAGTTGTAGAAGATGAAGCCAAGCTGGCTCAGTTTATTAAGCTAGAGTTGGAATATGAAGGCTATGAAGTAACTGTTCATCATGATGGTTTGGAAGGATTAGCTACGGCAAGAGAAAAAAATCCTGACCTAATTTTGCTAGATTGGATGTTACCAGGGGTTTCAGGTGTCGAAATTTGTCATCGCTTGCGCCAAACAGGGGATAAAGTACCGATTATTCTTTTAACTGCTAAAGATGAAATCAGCGATCGCGTTGCTGGTTTAGATGCTGGCGCAGACGACTATATTGTAAAACCATTTAGTATTGAAGAACTATTAGCTAGAATTAGGGCTAATTTACGACGGAATCAAGAAGAAGACAGTAATTTGTTACAATTTACTGATTTACGTTTAGATCGTTCATCGAGAGAAGTTTATCGTGGTAGTCGTCGGATCGAGTTAACAGCGAAAGAATTTGATTTACTAGAGTATTTAATTTCTCATCCCCGTCAAGTTTTAACTCGTGACCAAATCTTGGAGCGTGTTTGGGGATACGATTTTATGGGAGATTCTAATATTATTGAAGTCTATGTTCGCTATTTACGTCTCAAACTAGAAGCCAATAATGAATCGAGGTTAATTCAAACTGTGCGTAGTGTCGGCTATGTTATGCGAGAAGATAAGTAGCGGATGCACCGATAAATTATATAGTGAAGACAGGTAACAACTAATAACTAACAACTAACAGATTAATATTGCCATAGTAGAGACTAAAAGCAATTAAGATGTTTTCTAAAAATTTGATCAACCATTTTGTATCTTCTATAGTGTGAGATTCATAGGAAGAGAAAAGAATACCTAATCTTTGTTCCAAGTCTGATTTGGCTTGAGGAGAAATTAAAATAATTTTGATCATTAAAGCAGCAGTTTGAGTTACACCCAAATTCATAATTAATTCAATAAGTTGATAATGGTTATTTTGACGAGTAGTATCAAGTACCAAAGACCTTAATAATCTTTGACAAGTTTGCAGAATCAAGCTTTTGCTACAAGGTTCAGAATCAGATTGATAAGAGATATCATCAATTACTTGTCTTAATTTTGGCTGTAGGGAATATTTACTTGTTGTAGGTTGTTTAATACCAAATATCAGATATTTATATAAACTTTGTTTGAATTCTTTATAAGAATTAAGGAATTTTATTTCTATTAAAAATTTTTTAGCATTCTGATATATTGTTCCTTGTTCATCTATTTTATTTAGATATTGTTTCAGGGTTTTTTTAAACTCTGTTTCTCCTAAAAATGTCGGATTTTCTACTCTTTTGATAATTTTTCCTGCTCTGTTAGATAGTTGTTTAGCACGAGCAATTTCAACTAATCTAGAGCGATAAATTATATGTTGTGCTAGTTGGGATTCAAAATTCTTTTGACTTTTTCGCTGAAGATTTAAAATCAGATTGGTAGTTTCTGGTATATGTTCTCTACCTAGTAGCACCGATGAATAGAGATAAGGATAATGGGGAAGCAAATCTTCAATTAAAGATTGCTTTTTAAGTTTTATTTCGGAACTAGTATTGATAAATTTTGCTATACGTCTTAATTTTAAATACTCTTCAGTTTTGCTAAAATTTTGAACTAAAATAGCTAGTTTTTGTCTGGGACGACTATGATATTTGGCTTGGTAAAAATTGTTTTGATCGAAGAGTTCAATTAATTCAAGTATATAGGGATAGTTTTCAGATTTTTGTGACCAATAATCGATTAAAATATGACAACAATAGTTTAATATTTGTAGAAAAATATCTTCTTTGTGCTTAGAAAATATTATTTTTTCTAATGTTTGGGAAATTTCTTGGTTACTATGTCTTAATTCCAAACATAAATAGCGAAATTCTCTAAGCATTTCTGGGGGAGATTTACTTTTAACAGAATTTCGCAAGTATTCATAAATCGCTTTTTCCTGTTTAGCCTGTTGCCAAAAAAGGTTATTTTCGGATTTAACCACGTCTGTGCCTAAGACATTCTGAATTTTGTCCCATTATAGCCTCGTTGACATCCTCCCTCGACGGAGTCAAAAGATTCCTACAACTTAGGAAAACTATCGCTGAGGTTCAAGGTTCATCGACCCCTTCAAGGGAGAGACTAGTTCACAGTAGAACCATAACGATAAAGAGAATCTTTCCTACAAACAGAGCTAAACCAAGACCCTTAGACAATTCCTCTTCATTGTCAACACGATCAATTTCTCTTTCTTGACCCGACGCTAGAGAAGCTTTCTGGATTACTGTATTGGTGAGTTCATCTTTGAGTTGATATCTTAAATTCTGTAAAAAAGATGCTGCTTCACCCGCATTATTAGCTGCCATGCTTGTTGCCACTTGTTCCATCACCTGCATCAACCCAGGGTCTAGTAGATGTTCATTGGCATCTAAAATTAAGGCAGCGCGATTGGGATAGGTTAATATATCACAGATCAGATTGCGATAGCTCTGTTCTTGTTCTTGGTTTATCTTGATTGGTTTGATCGAACTCATTTGATTAATTCATTTTCCCCAAGATTGTCTTATGGTTCTGAATACGACTGAATTAATCGAGAATATGCAATTGGTATGAAAGACCAGCAGAAAGTTGCAACTAAAAACTGACGGAGTGACAACCGCTATAATCGTGATATGACAAAGGATTTATCCCCTTTAGTAACTCAACGAAAATATCAATCTAATTGAAGTAATATTCAACAGCAAAATCACGACAATTAACAGAATTCTTAAATCATTCTGATCAATATGGATTATGAGACATAGATAATTAAACAGTTTTACTGTTGCCCTTCTTGCCTTTTGCCTAGCCTTAACCAGTAAATTTAATTTTGTCCAAGTATTTAACTGATTAGAAGTACGTCACATGATTTTGACTAGGGATAAATCAACTTTACCAAAATGAATGCTAAATGCTAGTTGTAATTTTTCTAAAGAGTTAATCAACCACATTAAGTCATCTTTAGCAAAAGATTCATAATGAGAGAAAAGTATGGCGAATTTCTGTTCTAAATAAGGTTTGATTTTGGGGCATATTAAAACTAATTTTAGCAATAGTCCGATAACTTCAGTAGTTCCCAGATTAACAATCATATCAATAAGTAAATAGTGTTCAGGATTTTTTTGACTGTCAACTATTAAGGATTTTAGTAAATAGGAACAAGTGCGAATCATGGTAAATTCATCTAGTTTACGACTGCCAAGATCGGGGACAATTTCTTGTAACCACTGATGTATTTTGGGATTTAGTTTAGAGTTGCAATATTCAGAATCTAGTCCTAAAGTTAGATATTCATACAAATTATTTTGGAAAACTTTGTAATATCTTATGCCAGCATTATGATTTAAAAAATTGTGAGCTAAATCTTTGTAAGTATTATTTTTTTCTACTTTCCCAAGATATTGGCGTAGAGTAATATTGAGTTTGCGATCGCTTAACAAAGTGGGATTTTTTACAGGTTGGATCAGAGATTTATTCAATTTATTACTATTATATCTTTGAGACTGGCGAGCCACTTCTGAAAGTCTGGCTCGATAAGTTACATATTGAGACAGTTCTAGTTCATAACGATGTTGAATTTCTTTTTGTATGGTTTTAATGGTTTTTTGAAATTCATAACTACTATCTGGATTTAGTAAACAGTGTTGATGTAAAAAAGGGTAGCGTTGAATTAAATCACCTAGAGAGTTAACATTATGAAAATTATGTTTTGTCTGGGTTTTAGTAATTAAAGTACCTAGGCGTTTAAGTTTATTATATTGCTCTGTATTTTGAAATTTTCGGATTAACTGTCTTAATTTTTTGCCTGATTTAGTATGAGCAGAGCCAGGGGGTAAAGCTAAATCAAATTGAGCAATTAATAGGGAAATACTATTTTTTAAATTTGGGTGCTTATACCAATAACTAATAATTATATGGCAACAATGGCTGAGAAAACAGTAAAAGTCTTGTTCGAGAATACTCGCTTCAACAATTGCACTTAAAGCTATACGGACTTGAGGGTTTTTGTAGCCTGTTCCTTTAATAAATAAATGACGAAATCGCTCAATTACTATTTCGGGGCTATCTTCTTGAATACAATCTTGTAGATGATTGTAAATTATTTGTGATTGTTCTTGAATCAGTTGAGTATTGGATTTTATATTGCTGGTTTTTAGCATATCTTACTATCCCTTTTATTACTATCGCAGAGAACCTGAAAATAAAAATTGTTTTTAAAGAAACTTTCTATAATCTTCATGTTACAATCAGGTTCTATAAAAAATGGTGAAGATTCAATTAAGATTGCAAATCAATAAAATCAGTATATTTAGTAAGATATAAATCAGGTAAAATAGCAAAAAATACTAGTATTATATTTATCAAGAAGGTTCAGTAATGACCTTAAAAAAGTAATTTCAAAAAAATTTCAGTAGTTAAACTAATGACCCTCAAAATTCCTTTGACAGAACTCAGTAAAATTCTCTCTCATAATTTGTTGAATCTCAGTATAACTGATGAAAGCAAATCAGCAATAGGTATTACCACAGATACACGCACTATCCAACCAGGAGAAATTTTTATTGCTTTAGTAGGGGAAAATTTTGATGGACATGATTTTGTGGCGACTGCTATGGAAAAAGAAGCGATCGCAGCTATTGTTTCCCGTAAGTTACCAAATAAAATATCTCAATTTATTGTTTCTGATACTCTCTTAGCTTATCAACAGATTGCTCGTTGGTGGCGCGATCACCTAAAGATTCCCGTAATTGCGGTGACTGGTTCGGTGGGGAAAACTAGTACTAAAGAATTAATTTCTGGGGTATTAGGTACTCAAGGAAAGGTGTTAAAAACCCAAGCTAATTATAATAATGAAATTGGTGTCCCTAAAACTCTGCTGCAAATTGGTCCTGAAGATGATTATGCAGTAATTGAAATGGGGATGCGAGGGGTAGGGGAAATTGCTTTACTAACAGATATTGCTCGTCCTAATGTGGGAGTTATTACTAATGTAGGGACAGCACATATTGGAAGACTTGGATCCAGAGAAGCAATAGCCAAAGCCAAATGTGAACTTTTGGCACAGATGGGTCAATCTGGGACGGCAGTCTTAAACTATGATAATGCTTTACTGATAGAAACCGCAGCTACAGTATGGCAAGGAAAAACTATTACTTACGGGTTGACTGGGGGAGATATTCACGGGAAAGTTATTGATGCAGAGACTATAGAAGTAGAAGGAAAGCATCTCCCCTTACCATTAGCAGGAATTCATAACGCCAGTAACTACTTAGCAGCGATCGCTGTTGCTAAAGCCTTGGAGATAGACATTACACCTCTAACTGCGGGAATTACCGTCAACTTACCCCAAGGGCGATCGCATCGTTATCAATTATCTGAGGATATAGTCTTACTGGATGAAACTTACAACGCTGGTTTTGAATCTATGGTAGCTGCACTAAAGATGCTGAAAGAAACCCCGGGAAAAAGACACATTGCGGTATTAGGAACAATGAAAGAATTAGGAGAACACTCTGCAATATTGCATCAGCAAGTAGGGGAAATGGTCAAAGAATTAGCTATCGATCTTTTGTTTGTGTTAGCAGACGAACCAGCAACGGAAAATATTATGATAGGTGCAGCAGGAATCACAGGAGAATGTTTTTCTGATAAACAAGCATTAACCACAAGACTTAAAGAGGTAATGCAGGAAGGCGATCGTATTTTATTTAAAGCTTCTAATTCTGTAGGCTTGGAGCAAGTAGTTAAAGAATTGCGGTCATAAATCCCGTAGAGGAGCAATCCCCACAAATGAATTTGGGGGCTTGTGAATGAGCGTATATGACCAGACTCAGCCAGTCTATCTGGCTACGTTAAACAGGCTATCTCACCCTTGAGTGCTTGCCAGCTTAAGGCTCTGAGGTTTCAGATTAAACATCTTTAGAGGGATTAAGGAAGTGTCTGGAACGTTACAAACCTTTTTAACTTTGTCGAGGCAAAACTTACACATTTATGTAGAAGAGACAAAACCATGTCTAATTTTGTATTTGTGCTAGATACCAACAAGCAACCACAAGAAGTACTTATTTCCTTACTAAGACTCAGGGCAGTACGTCAGCATATCCCACGTATTACACGCATCTCTGTCGAGCATTGCCTGTTTTATCTTTCAGGCTGGGCATTGGCTTCTTACTGCATCCTACTCCCATATTTCATAAGCTTCACATCTGGTTTGTCTTAATAGACAGAAATATGGGGTTATCCCTTTCTCTATCATCATTTCACGGTGTCCTTAGCCCCCAAACTGTACTCCGAGAGGTGTTACGATGAGAAGTATCAAAACCGAAAACTTTTGATATCTTTTATTTAGTCGAAGATAGAGCTAAATATTTACCTCCAGTACCTTTTGGTTGCAGTGTAAAAGCCATTTCCACTGCTTTCTCTTCACGGAGTTTACGAATGGTTAGACTTAACTGGGTAGTTAAGCGCAAGACACCCCAATATAATATAGGGATTTACA